>USMP01000136.1 GCA_900555795.1 uncultured Eubacteriales bacterium | reverse complement strand
CCCGGGGGGGGACGGCCTCCACATTGTAGCTGGAGCCGCAGGCCTCACAGACCCGGCGGCCGCTCATGCGGCGGAGGATCTCATCCTCGGAGATCTCGATGGAGATGACCGCGTCAAAGCGAACGCCAGCCTTCTCCAGGGCCTCAGCCTGGGCGATGGTACGGGGCACACCGTCAAGGATGTAGCCATCCCTACAATCGTCTTGGCTGAGGCGCTCATCGATAATTCCGATGATGACTTCATCAGGCACTAGCTGCCCGGCATCAATATAGCTTTTGGCCTTGACGCCGGTGGGAGTGCCGTCCTTAATGGCGGCACGGAGGATGTTTCCGGTGGAGATGGAGGGGATCCCAAGCTTTTTGCACAGGATCTCCGCCTGGGTGCCCTTTCCGGCACCGGGAGCGCCTAATAAAATCAGATTCATATGCTTCTCCTTATTCCAGGAAGCCCTTATACTGGCGCATCAGCATCTGGGACTCCAGCGCGTTCACCGTCTCCAGCGCCACGCCGACCACGATGATGACAGAGGTACCACCGATGGCCAGGGACTCGATGGGGAGGATCTTCCCGGCGATCAGAGGCACAATAGCCACAATGCCCAGGTAGATGGCGCCGAACAGGGTGATCTTATTGAGAACCTTGGCAATAAAGTCGCTGGTGGGCTTGCCGGGACGGAACCCGGGGATAAAGCCGCCGTTGCGCTTAAGGTTGTTGGAAATCTCCACAGGGTTGAACTGGATGGTGGCGTAGAAATAGCTGAAGCCGATGATCATCATAAAGTAGACGATCATATACAGAACGGACTTGGTGTCGATGGCATTCAGCAGGGCCGCCCAGAAGCTGCCCTCCTGAGGAGCGGGCAAAAACGCGCCGATGGTGGCGGGGATGGAGGCGATGGACTGGGCGAAGATGACAGGCAGAACGCCGGACATATTCACCTTCATAGGCAGCGTGCTGGACTGACCGCCGTACATCTTCCGGCCCACCTGCCGCTTGGCATACTGGACGGGAATGCGGCGCTCCGCGTCGCTGACGAATACGATCAGTACCACCAGAGCCAGAATGCCCACCACAATCAGAATGGTCCAGGCCCAGTGCATGGTGCCGGAGGCAATGGCGCTGTACATGGTGGAGACCACCGTGGGGATGCGGGAGATAATACCCGCGAACAGGATCATGGAGATGCCGTTGCCCACGCCGAACTCGTTGCACTGCTCACCCAGCCACATCAGGAAGCTGGAGCCGGCCACAAAGGAGACGATAATCACCAGGGCGGCCCAGATGCCCTCGTTGGTCAGGATGCCGTTCTGCTTCATAATGAAGTAGAAGCCAATGGCCTGCAGCACGGCGATGCCCACGGTGGAGTAGCGTGTGATGGACTGCAGCTTCTTCTTGCCCTCTTCGCCGCCCTCCCGGGACAGACGCTCCAGGGCGGGAATGGCAACGGTCAGCAGCTGAATGATGATGGATGCGTTGATATAGGGCTGGATGCCCAGGGCAAAAACCGTAGCCTGGGCGAAGGCGCCGCCGCTCATCACGTTATACAGGCCCAGAATGGTGGTACCCATACTGTTGAGGTAGCCGCTGAGAAGAGTAGTATCCACGTAAGGCACCGCGATGGCGCTGCCGATGCGGTAAATGAGGAGAATCAGTAAAGTAAATACGATCTTTTTCCGCAGCTCGGGGATGCCCCACGCCTTGCGTACTGTTTGGATCATGTTACTTCACCTCCACCTTCCCACCGGCCGCTTCGATTGCCTCCTTCGCGGCCTTGGAAAATGCGGAAGCCTCCACAGTGACCTTCCTCGTCAACTTGCCATTGCCAAGGACCTTATAGCCATAGTGGCACTTATTGAGGATGCCCTTCGCCAGAAGCGCCTCGACGGTGACGGTGTCGCCGTCCTCAAAGGCGTTCAGGGCGCTGAGGTTCACAATCTCCAAGGGCTTCGCGAAGATATTGTGGAAGCCCCGCTTGGGCACCCGGCGGGCCAGAGGCATCTGGCCGCCCTCAAAGCCCACGCGGACGCCGCCGCCGGAGCGGGCCTTCTGGCCCTTGTGGCCGCGGCCAGCGGTCTTGCCGTTGCCGGTACCGGCGCCACGGCCCTTACGCTTACCCACGTGGGTGGAGCCGGCGGCGGGAGATAATTCATGCAGATTCATATTCCGGTACCTCCTTACTTGCTCTCTTCTACGCAGAGCAGATAGCCGATCTTGGCGATCTTGCCCCGCGTCTGTGGATTATCGGGCTGCACGGTGGTGTCACCGATCTTACGCAGGCCCAGGGAGTTGGCAGTGGCGATGTGCTTTTCCAATCTGCCGTTGAGGCTCTTGACGAGCTTGATATTCAGATTTGACATGTCACAACCCCTCCTTAACCAACAATTTCTTCCACGCGCTTGCCGCGGATGCGGGCCACTTCCTCGGGCCCCCGCAGGCTCTTCAGGCCCTCGAAGGTGGCGGCAACCACATTCTGGGGGTTGTTGGAGCGCAGGCACTTGGCGCGGATATCCTTGATCCCCGCCGCCTCCATGACGGCACGGACGGGACCGCCGGCGATGATGCCGGTACCTTCAGAGGCGGGCTTGAGCATGACCCGGCCGGCGCCGAACTCACCGATCGTTTCATGGGGAATGGTGGTTCCGGAGACGGTGACGTTGATCATATTCTTCTTGGCGTCCTCCAGCCCCTTGCGGATGGCCTCGGGGACCTCGGCGGCCTTACCCAGACCGAAGCCCACCTTGCCCTTGCCGTCGCCAACGACCATCAGGGCGGAGAATTTCATTACGCGGCCGCCCTTGACGGTCTTGGAAACCCGGTTGAGGTGGACGACCTTCTCAATATACTCACTGGGGGCTCTTTCAAATCTATTAGCCATTTTGTCCTTCCTCCTCCCTTAGAATTTCAGGCCGCCTTCGCGGGCGCCCTCAGCCAACTCGGCCACACGGCCGTGGTACAGGTAGCCGCCGCGGTCAAACACGACCACCTCGATACCTTTGGCCAGAGCCGCCTGGGCTACAGCCTTGCCTACCTCGCGGGCGGCGGCCTTATTGCCGCCGTTGCCCTCAAGCTTCAGGGAGGAAGCGGAGCACAGGGTCACGCCGTTCACATCGTCGATCACCTGGGCGTAGATATTCTTCTCACTGCGGAACACGTTCAGACGGGGGCACTGAGGAGTGCCGGAGATCTTAGCGCGCACGCGCTTATGTCTCTTCAGGCGCTGAGCGTTGGTGTTGGGTTTCTTAATCATATTTCAGCACGCCTCCTTACTTCTTCGCACCGGTCTTACCAACCTTGCGGCGGATGACCTCGTCGACATATTTGATGCCCTTGCCCTTATAAGGCTCGGGAGGACGCTTCTCGCGGACCTCTGCGGCGAACTGACCGACCTGCTGCTTGTCGCAGCCCATGATGACGATCTTGTTGGGAGCGGGGACCTCGATGGTGATACCATCCACCTCGGGCACAATGACCTGGTGGGAATAGCCCAGGTTCATCACCAGGTTCTTCCCCTCCTTGGTGGCACGGTAGCCGACGCCGTTGATCTCCAGTTCCTTCTTATACGTCTCATGGACGCCTACCACCATGTTGTGCAGCAGGGTGCGGGTGAGGCCATGAAGGCTGCGATGCTCCTTGGAGTCGGAGGGGCGCGTGACGTGAATCTCAGCGCCGTTGATCTCGATGGTCATAGCGGGATGGAGCTGCTGGGTCAGGGTGCCCTTGGGGCCCTTGACGGTAACAACATTACCCGCAGCGACGCTGACTTCAACGCCGGCGGGGACGGTAATGGGCATTCTGCCAATTCTACTCATGTCAAATACCCTCCTTACCAGACAAACGCCAGGACTTCACCGCCGACATGGGCTGCGCGGGCAGCTTTGTCGGTCATGACGCCCTTGGACGTGGATACGATGGCGATACCCAGGCCGCGGAGCACACGGGGAAGCTCATCCGCGCCGGCATAGACACGCAGGCCGGGCTTGCTGACACGGCGGAGGCCGGTGATGACCTTCTCCTTGCCGGGGTTGTACTTCAGGGTGACACGGATCACACCCTGGGTACCGTCGTCAATAAGCTGGAAACTCTTAATATAGCCCTCGTCCAGCAGGATCTGAGCGATGCTCTTCTTCATGTTGGAAGCGGGGATATCGACGGTCTCATGTTTCGCGTTGTTCGCGTTGCGGATGCGGGTCAGCATATCCGCAATGGGATCGGTGATATGCATGGAAAAATCCTCCTCATTTGAAGTTACAGCGTATGCTGTTCAGGTGACGAGGTATCACCACGAATTTGGAGCAGCACAGTGCCGCGCCGCGTAATTCGCAGTGACCTTTCGTCATCCCATCGTCGGGGCGAAATCCACTTCGCTCCGCTTCCGCCTTTCGGCGAAATCTGCGCTCCGTTTCTTTGCCCCTCCTCCTCCGAAGGAAACCCGCTTCGCTGGGCTTCCTTCGGTTTCAGATTCGCCTCGGGGCCTGGCGTCCTCCTTGTCTTACCAGGACGCCTTGCGGACGCCAGGGATCTCACCCTTATAGGCCAGTTCCCGGAAGCAGATACGGCAGACACCGTAGTCCCGGAGATAGGCATGGGGCCGACCGCAGATCTTGCAGCGGTTGTAGCGGCGGCTGGAGAACTTGGGCTCAGCCTGCTGCTTCAGAATCATAGACTTCTTCGCCATTTTTTAATCCTCCCAATCAGCGCTCGAAGGGCGCGCCAACCAGCTCCAGCAGAGCCTTGGCCTCTTCGTCGGTCTCAGCGGTGGTGCAGATAATGATGTCCATGCCGCGGATCTTGTCGATCTTGTCGTACTCGATCTCAGGGAAGAT
>USMP01000135.1 GCA_900555795.1 uncultured Eubacteriales bacterium | reverse complement strand
AAAAAGCCATCGGATCGATATCGCTTCAACGGAAACAGCAAACAAAACTATGTAAACTGTCTAACCATTATACCTAATCAGCATCACACTAAAATCACAAACGTGTTATTTAATCTGCTTTATTTCATATTCCAGAGCCACTGACTCAAATTTTCTTCTTTGGCAAAACTTTTCCATAATACGGTTCATGGCTTTTTGGCAGCCCTCGATATTCTGTGCCGCCAAAATCACCGAGTATTGCGCCACATTGTATTGTGAGAACACATCGTTTTTACGAAGCTGCTCCGAAATAATCTGCCGCAGGGTTTCCGTTTCATCCTCGATGTGCTCCTGGGTTCCGCCCTCCTTCAAGGTGAGCAGCACCAGGAACCTGGACCGCAGCGCACGGCGCGCCGCCCGCACATTGATCTGATAGATGTTCTTAAAAATATCATAGTTACAGTAGAAGGTTCCGTCTGAAAGCTGGGCCTCCCGCAGGCCCTTCTCCACAGCGGGGAAGAAGTTCTTCGGCACACTGCCGCCGAACACCTCCTCGGCAAAGATCATCTCCTCGCTCTCGTCCTGGGGCTCAAAGACAATATGCACATCGCCGAACTGGCCGCTGCCGCCGGTCTGCTTCTTATGACGGCCCTGCTTGCGCACCTGCTTGCGGATCTTCTCGCGGTAGGCCACCCGGGGGGTATCCAACTCCGCATCCACACCGAAGCGGCTCTTCAGCTTGCTGACCAGCACATCAATTTGAATGTCACCGGCGCCGGAGACCACCACCTGGTGGGTCTCGGCGTTATTCACCACCGTAAAGGTGGGATCTTCCTCGTTCAGGCGGATCAGGCCGGAGCCAACCTTCTCGTCCTGGCCACGGGTCTTGGGGGCGATGGCGCGGGAATAGCAGGGCTCGGCAAACTGCACGGGGGCCAGCTTCACAATTTTCTTAGGATCGCAGAGGGTGTCGCCGGTCTTGACCCGGTCCATCTTGGCGATGGCGCCGATATCGCCGCAGGCGATCTCCTTGACTTCCTCGTTCTTCTTGCCCTTGATGGTGTACAGGCGGCCCAGCTTCTCAGTTTTCCCGGTGGTGGGATTGTAGAGAGACATATCGCTGGTGATCTTGCCGGAAATGACCTTCACAAGGGAGTACTTGCCGTACTGATCGGAGATGGTCTTGAACACGATGGCGGCGGTGGGGCCGTTGGGGTCCCGGGCCACTTCCACAGGGTTCTCGCCGGACTCGTCGCTGGCGGCCTCGTGGGCCATCTCCATGGGGCCGGGCACCAGATCCACAATGGTCTGCAGCAGCATCTCCGTGCCAAGGCCCGTCAAAGCGGAGCCGCACACCACGGGGGCCAGGGTGCCCTCGCGCATGCCCACCTTCAGGCCGTTCATAATCTCCTCTTTGGTGAAGGGTTCACCGGAGAAGAACTTCTCCATGTTCTCCTCGGTGGTCTCCGCCACAGCCTCCATAAGTTCGTCATACAACTCGTTGACCACGCTCATCTTGTTCTCGGGGATGGGGATCTCCACACGCTTGCCCCTCTTGTCGTCCCCTATCTTGTAGGCCTTCTTGTTGAGCACATCAATGATGCCGATGGTCCGCTTGTTCTCGTCCCAGATGGGGGCCACCACCGGCGCGATGGACTTGCTCAGATTCTCCCGCAGAGCCTCCAGGGTGGTGGAGAAGTTGGCGTTCTCATCGTCCTCCTTGGACACGTACACGATGCAGGGCTTGCCCTGCTCCTTCAGATACTTCCAGCAGCGCTCGGCGCCCACACTGAGTCCATCCTTGGAGGCACACACCAGTACGCCCACCTCGGCGGCCCGGACGCCGGACTGCATCTCGCCGGAAAAGTCAAAGTTGCCGGGGGCGTCCAGAATGTTGATCTTGACGCCATTGTAGGTCACAGGGGTCATGGCCAGAGAAATGGAAATCTGGCGCTTAATCTCCTCCGGGTCATAATCGCAAACGGTGTTTCCATCCGCGGGCTTGCCCAAACGGTCGGTCACGCCGGTGATATACAGAATACTCTCCACGAGAGAGGTCTTGCCGCTGCCGCCGTGTCCCAGCAGGCAGATGTTGCGAATGTCCATAGTTGATGACTCCTTCCGTTTATCGTGTTCCGGTAGACCGGAATCCGCTCAATACATGAATTATATTATAATTTCCCTTTTAGCACAACTAGAATTTTCCCGGCGGGATGATTTTAGCTAGTTTCACCAAAAGTGAGCGGCATATTTTTTACATAGTACCGAAACAAGCGGCGGCCAGCCGGTGCGCGACCGCCCTCAGCGGCACCTTCTTCCACTCAGGTCTTATCCACGCCCCACAGCAGGGGCACCATGGGCAGCGCCCACAGCAGCAGATATGTGGCCAGGCCCAGGGGCGTCAGCACGGCGTAGCTGCCGGCAAATGTGAGGTAGAAGCCCAGCAGCGCGCCGCCCACGGCGCTGAGCACAGCCAGCAGGTTCCCCACATGCACCGTCTGGCACAGGCGGCGGCTGCCGGACACCAGATCCACAAAGGGGTACAGCCCCTCCCGGTACAGAAGCCCGTTGGGCCCCTCCGTCTCCCGCTGGGGGTCGGACAGGGCCAGCCGCTCGCTGATTTCCGGGCAGCAGGCCCCCCCGTCGGTGCCGAAGCGGGTCTTGAGCAGCTTGGGGGTAATGTTGCCGTCCCGCACCGCCAGGGTCAGGCGCAGACCGTTGCGGCCCAGCGCCCGCAGGGCGCTCTCCACCAGGTCGGAGGTGTTGTACTTGATAGCGAACACCGCCGTCAGCGCCCCATCCACCGCCAGACACACGCAGGTCTTGGCGGGCATGGTGGCGGGCAGGCGCACCGCCTTGTGGCGCATAAAGATGGGGGTACCCAGCAGGACCGTCTCCCCGTGGATCATGCCGCCCAGGCCGCCGTCCTCGTGAATGTGGAAGTGCTCCAGCTGCTGCAGGGCAATGCGCTCACTCCGGCACAACTCATCGAAGAGCCGGCCGGAAACGCCCCCGGCCGGGATCGCCAGGGTGGCCGCGTAGGAGATAGCCCTGCCCCGCTCCTCCCCATACAGCTTCAGCCCGCTGAGAGCGGCGGTGCCCGGGGGGAAGAGGTCCTGGTCCGTGACCACCAGCTGCCGGGAGGAGGCCAGCACAGCGGCCCCGTACTGTCCGGCCACGGCGGCCCCGCTGCGGGCCAGGCGGGCCGCCAGGCGGCCAAAGGGCACCCGGTAGGCCAGGGGAAAGGCCACGGAGCAGGCGGCACATAGGATGACGGACCAGCACCAGAGCAGATCCTGCCCCCGCCCCTGGCCCACGGAGGAGAGTACGGCAAACACCAGGGACGCCACTACCAGCAGCGGGGACAGCAGCCGCTGCCACTGGCTGCTGGTGTCCTCCATGGCAGCCCGGGTGGTAAAGCCCTCCAGATTCCCCCGGGCCTTGGCTACGCCGCTTTCGCAGATATCCGCCACATAGCCGGGACGGCCCAGGGTGGCGGTGCGCATGGTCTCCCACATACCCCGATGCCAATTTTTCAGGCCCCACAGGTTAAACAGCAGCACCATGGCGGCCACGCCCCCCAGAGGGGCTGTATCCGCCCGCTGGGGCAGGAGCAGCAGGGTGACGGCATCCAGAATCGTCACCACATTGGCAAGGGCCGTCAGGAAATGCTCCGTACAGGCGCCCTCCCGCAGATCCTCCAGCGCGGCGCGGAACACGGGCCAGCCCAGGGCGCACACCAGGGCCTGGGGCGCCAGCACACAGAGAGCGGCGTTGTCGGTGCTGCGGCTGAAAAACGGCAGGGCCACGCCAAAGCGGGCCAGCACCCAGGGCAGCCACAGCACCGCTGCCGCCGGCAGGGCCATGAGCAGGGCCCGGCGGCACTGAAAATAGCGCCGGCGGTGGCCGGCGGCCAGTTCCGCCGGCAGGGGCTCATTTTCAACGGGCGGGAGGGGGCGGCGGGCCTTGGGCTCCCGCCGCTTCTGGGAGCGACTCCGCTTTTTCTGCTCCTTCTCCCACTTTTTGCGCCATTTCGCCTGCCGCCTGGACTCCTCCTCCTTCACCGCGTCCACCGTGCTGGCCACGATATCCTCCATGGAGACCGCGGGAACCTCCTCCGGCTCCTGGGGCGCGTCCGCTGCCGGCGGAGTCTCCGGCGCCTCCTCCCCCTCCGGGACGGGCGGGGAAGGCGGCGTTTCCTCCTTCAGGCCAAACATGGCCTGGGGAGAGATGCCCTCCAGTCCGCTGTCATCGGGCAGCAGGGGGGTGGCCGGGGGCGGCGGCATCTCCTCCGGTGGTATCGCTTCCGGCACGGACCCGGATGCCTGGGGGACGGGGTCCTCCCCGGATCTGGCGGACCCGCCGCCGTACTCCGCCAGAATGGTCTCCAGGTCAAAGCCCTCCCCCTCCGGCAGCTTCACATCCCGCAGCAGTTCCTGGGTGTCCGCCAAGGGCGGGCCGCCGGAGTAAATACGTTCCTCTTTTTCCTTCATAGCGATTCCTTCTTGTCCACAGACGCCAATCAGGCCATCCGCTGGCGCAGGGCCTCGTAGAGGAGAACCGCCGCGGCCGCGGAGGCGTTCAGGGATGAGATACGCCCCTTCATGGGGATACTGACCAGAAAGTCACAGCGCTCCCGGACCAGGCGGCCCATGCCGTCCCCCTCGCTGCCAATGACAATCGCGGCGGCGCCGGCCAGATCCGCCTGGTAGAGGGGGGTGGCTCCCTCGGCGGCGGTGCCGAAAATCCAGAGTCCCTTCTGCTGCAGTTCCCCCAGCAGGGCGGGAATATTGGGCACCCGGGCCACCGGCAGATAGCTGACCGCCCCGGCGCTGGTCTTGGCCACCACGG
>USMP01000134.1 GCA_900555795.1 uncultured Eubacteriales bacterium | reverse complement strand
AGTCGTACAGGATTCGCTGTCCAGCCTGACTGGAAAAATATTTGAACGCCGCCTTCCCCCATCGCTGGGCGGCGGAGTCCCCCACTACATACGGCCAGAACAGCGGCCTCTGGGCCTCCTCCAAATACAGACGGTGCTGGGGATGGCTCTGGATAACGCCGTCCCGGCAGAGGCTCCCTACAAATTCCTCCCCCACCATAAAGGCCCCCGCGATCCGCCGCTCCTCCTCCGGCGCCTCCTTGGCCCGCACCGTAAGCAGACACATGGAGTTGGGCTTCATCCGCTCTGGAATCCGGGGGCGCCCCTTGTCGCTACCGCTTAAATAGCAGCCTGTGGAAACGCTCCACCGGGAAAATACCCGCTCTTCCTCCTCCGGCTGAAGGGCAAACACCGCCTGGGAATTGGGCGACAGCTTCAGGCTGCGAAGAGCCAGACTCCGCTCCCGCTCCTCCTGCCATTTCCGCTGGCGGGTTCTCTCTTCCTCCTCCCGGGCATGTAAAATGCCCGCCACCTTGTCCTGCAGCGCCTGATTTTTCAAAACCAGGTGCTTTTCAAATGCGTCGGGATACAAAAACTTCTTCTCTCCACCTGCGAAGCAGACCGTCAGCGTTCCCTCCTCCCGCGCTGTCACGACACCCTTGCCAAACATTTGATGCCGGACGGCCTGTCCGATCAACTGCATATGCTTCTCCTTTCCTGTCCGGGCTGTCAGCGGAAAAGCCCCCCGCCGCGTCCTCACGCGGCAGGCAAGGCCCCTCCAGCTTTCCTCCTCCGCTCTACTCCTCTTCCATCCCCATCCGGGCCGGGGCGCGCTTTTTATCGCTGATCCGCAGCACCATGCTGTCCTCCGCAAGCTGCAGCGCCACGTGCCCGCTGGAAAACTCCGGAATGTCAGCTACAGTCAGAATCGTTCCAACCGCCACTCCCTCCAGATCCACGGTGACGGTGTCAATCATATGCTCCGGCAGGGAGGCGTAGGGGATCTCAAAGAGCATCTGCTCCAGGATCCCCCCCACGCTCTCCGTATTTTTCAGGATCACATGGGCCACGCTGTTTACCGTCTGGTTGGCCTGCAGGGCCTGAAAACCAATATGCTCAATGCTCTGATCCACAAAGTTCCGCGTCTTTTCCTTGATTTGGGCCGGGATTCGTTTACCGTCCAATTCCAGTTCCACCTTGCTGCCCTCCCGGTTTCTTTGCAGCAAAAGGTTTGCCGTCTTCTGCTCCATCTGGATCGAGATGGATTCCGGCAGTCCGCCGCCGTAGACACAGCAGGGCACAATGCCCGCCTGCCGCAGCTGCTTCGCCTTTGCCTGCCCGTCCCGCTTTTCCACTTTGATGATGTCCATTGTGATCCTCCTTATGAATCGGTTTTATTTCTACGGCGCTCAGTACGCCAATAGAGCCAAATGAAATAAAAAAGAAGGACCTTTCATACAGCACCACAAGGTGCAATATCAAAAGCCCTTCTTTAATAGACGGTTCTTTTTCTATGCAATTTTCACGTTCTGCCTATGCCGGACCGCATACGCATGTCACTTATATTACAATTAGTATATCACAAGAAAGTGTGAAAAGCAACCCTCACTTTTTCTGCCGCGCCGGCTCCACCGGGCTCTGCCGTCTGCGGCCATTTTGGTCAAAGGTTTTCTTCAGCGCCCTCTCCGTTGGGATTATCACGCCTGCCAACGGAATTATCTGCAGCAAGCACACCGCGCCGCCCACTGTTCCCACCACGTCCGCCGTCCTGCCCAGTACAAGGAGCAGGGAGACAGCCGTCACAGGCAGCAGGGCCAACCCACATGTCCACCACAATTTTCCGCAGTACCTATGGGCGAACACCCAGGTATCTCTGTTTTTCATGGACATCGGTGTTCTGTACCCGAACAGGGGGTTGATCTCTCTAGGCGCCTTTTTCATAAAATATCTGCCAAACCCCATCATTGTCACCGGAATCAATCCATCCACCACCAGCATAAACACCCAGAAGCCCACTTTCATCCCCTCCCCAGCCTATTGCAGCAAGTATAGCACATGGTCCCACACTTTTCAATTCATCCGGGCTATGGTACAATGAAAAAGAAAAGCTGGCGGACGCACCTGGTCCGTCCGGAAAACAGCCCGCCGCCCCGGCGGCGGAAATGGGAGGCACAGTATGGACAACCCCCACGAGATGCAGGTCATTGCCCGTATCCGCAGCGACTTTTCCAGCAAATTCGGTATCCCCCGCCAGAGTGGCCTGGTGGAGGAACTTCGCTCCACCGTGGTCTTTGAGCCGGCCTACCGCAGCCGGGATGCCCTGCGGGGGCTGGAGGAATTTTCCCACATCTGGCTGATCTGGCAGTTTTCCCAGGCGGTACGGGACGCCTGGTCCCCCACGGTGCGGCCGCCCCGGCTGGGGGGCAACAAGCGACTGGGGGTGTTTGCCACCCGCTCCCCCTTCCGCCCCAACCCCCTGGGTCTCTCTTGCGTGGGGCTGGCGGCCATCGAAACGGACCGGGAACTGGGACCGGTGCTCCATGTCACGGGGGCGGATCTGCTGGACGGCACACCCATCTACGACATCAAGCCCTACATCCCCTACGACGACTGCCGCCCAAACGCCTCTGGCGGTTTTACGGACAGCGTCCCCCGCCAGGCACTCCCGGTACGCTTTCCGCCGGCGCTCCTGGAACTGGTACCGGAGGGAAAGCGAACCGCCCTGCTGGGGATTCTGGCGGAGGACCCCCGCCCCTCCTACCAGGCGGACCCGGACCGGGTCTACGGCCTGTCCTTCGCCGGGCTGGAAATCAAATTCACCGTCCACGGCGGACAGGTGGAAGTGACCGCTGTCCAGCCCCCTGATTTTACTTAAATTTAACATTACTGAGGCTGTACATTTTACAAACTCCCACTATACTGGATTTTATCGTGGGATAATATGATAAAAATGTAAAATCTGTAAGGAGCAAGCGCGCTATGGACATTTTCTCCCTGTTCACGCTCTGCGGTGGTCTGGCATTCTTCTTATACGGCATGTCCGTCATGTCCTCGGGCCTGGAAAAGGTCGCGGGCGGGCGGCTGGAGCAGCTGCTGAAAAAAATGACGGACAACCCCCTCAAAAGTCTGCTGCTGGGCGCGGGTATCACCATTGCCATTCAGTCCTCCTCCGCCATGACGGTTATGCTGGTGGGTCTGGTCAACTCGGGCATCATGGAGTTGGGTCAGACCATCGGCGTGATTATGGGCTCCAACATCGGCACCACGCTGACCGCGTGGATTCTGTCCCTGTCCGGCATTGAGAGCGACGTACTGTGGGTGCAGCTTTTTAAGCCGGAGGTATTCTCCCCGGTGGTGGCCCTGGCGGGCGTGGTGCTGATTATGACCGCCAAGAGCAGCCGCCGGCGCAGCGCCGGATCCATTATGGTGGGCTTCGCCGTGCTGATGTACGGCATGGAACTGATGAAAACCGCCATGGAGCCACTGGCGGACATGCCGCAGTTTGCTTCTATTCTCACCGCTTTTACCAATCCGTTCCTGGGGGTGCTGGTAGGTGCCCTCTTCACCGGCGTGATTCAGTCCTCCGCCGCCTCTGTGGCCATTCTGCAGGCCCTCTCCCTCTCCGGCGGCATTACCTTTGGCATCGCCCTGCCCATCATCATGGGCCAGAACATCGGTACCTGCGTCACCGCCCTGCTCTCCAGCATCGGCGTCAACCGGAACGCCCGCCGGGTATCCGTGGTACATATTACCTTCAACCTGATCGGGACCGTCATCTTCCTGGCCGCCTTCTACGGCACGGACCTCTTCTTCCACTACGCCTTTATGGATGTCTCCATTGACCCCGTGGGCATCGCCATGGTCCACAGTGTGTTCAATATTACCACCACCATTCTTCTGCTGCCCTTTACCCGGCAGCTGGAGAAACTCGCCTACCTGGTGGTCCGGGATGCCAAGGAAGACACGGCCTACACCTTCGTGGACTCCCGCCTGCTGGCCACCCCCTCCGTGGCCATCGCCGAGTGCGGCGCCAAGACCGTGGAAATGGCCCACATTGCCAAGGACACTATCTTCAGCGCATTCTCCCTGCTGGACAAGTACGATGAGGACGTTGCCCGGCAGATTAAGGAAAACGAGGACAGGCTGGACCTGTACGAGGACAAGCTGGGCACCCTGCTGGTACAGCTGAGCAGCAAGGCTCTTTCCGACCGGGACAGCCATCAGGTATCCAAACAGCTGCACACCATCGGGGACTTTGAACGCATTGGCGACCACGCGGTGAACCTGTGGGCCGCCGCTCAGGAAATTTACCAGAAGGGCATTCGCTTCTCCGAGCCCGCCACCCAGGAGATTTCCACTCTGGTGTCCGCCCTGCGGGAGATCCTGGATATCACCACCCGGGCCTTTGAGACCGACGACCTGGCCCTGGCCGCCAAGGTGGAGCCCCTGGAGCAGGTCATTGACTGTCTCATTACCGATATCAAAAACAACCATATCTTCCGTCTGCAGAACGGCCACTGCACCATTGAACTGGGCTTTGTGCTCTCGGACCTGCTGACCAACTGCGAGCGGGTCAGCGACCACTGCTCCAACATCGCCGTGGCCCAGATTGAGACGGAGCAAAACGCCTACCAGGCTCACGAATACTTAAACGGCATTAAATCCGCCGGAAACTCGGAGTTCCAGTCTGACTTTGACACCTATCGGGCGCGCTATCGTCTGGGATAGCAAACGGAGGGTACTCACATGCGTGCCGCGGCCGGTGGCCGCGGCACGCATGTGTTTTAGATGGGCCGGAGGTTCCCTCCGTAATCCGCTTCTTTTGGGGCATACTACCTTTATCCCAACAAAAAGGAGCATTCCCATGGACGAAAAAGCCCTCTTCAAACTCAGCTACGGCCTGTATCTGCTCACCG
>USMP01000133.1 GCA_900555795.1 uncultured Eubacteriales bacterium | reverse complement strand
CTCATCAACGGCTCTTCGGCGCTGGCCTATTCCGGGGCCGCCGCAGGAGACTTTCTCGCCCTTCTGGATGCCTCTGCCGCAACCGGGAAGAAGATCTCGCTCGAAAATCTCATCAATTACATGCAGCTCCTCGGCGGCGTCCCTAAGATCGCCACCGGCTCCTACACTGGCACCGGCACCTATGGAGCTTCAAATCCGTGCAGTTTAACGTTCCCTTTTGTGCCCAAGTTAGTTGTACTCTCTAAGGCATCTACTTACAGCACGGATACATCTGGCTTATTGGTAATGGTGGCCAGATCAAATATGGCCCTCTCCTTGGACGAATCAAACCAAAACACTAACTCTAGAATCTCGTTGACTTGGGAAACTGACTCAGTATCGTGGTATACGGCTTCGGCCGAACGTCAAATGAACACGAGCAGTCGAAATTACCACTATGTTGCATTCGGCTAAAGGTTCCCTTTTTCGCCTAAGCTCGTTTTAATTGCGTGGTCGAATAAAAATGCGGGGGCAATGCAGGGCTTTATGATCTATCCGAATACCGTTTTCTCTCAGGCGGACAATTCAGGCACCGGGCCTAATTGCATCGTCACATGGAACAGCACTGGGGTTTCTTGGTACAACACAGATAGGGATGGGTACCAATTCAATTATTCCAATGAAACTTACTGCTACCTTGCCCTCGGCTGATTATCCGATTGCCAGGTAGTTATAGACAGCTCCCTCCGCATTCATTTGGGACGAGGCGCTGGGCTGGTAGGACTGAGAGCAGTACCATTCCACCCCGGTCTCAGTCCAGATTATGGTATTTTTGGCATTGCTGCTGCTAGATCCGTTTGAAGAGGTGCTATGGAATGTATCGCCAGCACCTCGCATCAGCACCATATGTCGGACGATGACCAACTCGGGTGAAAAAGGGAACCTTATCCGAGAATCGCATAGTAGTACACGGTACCGGAAACATTGCATTGGTAGTTTATTCCGTCGTTGGGACGGCTCCCTGTATAATCATAGTACCAGGTGAAGGTCTTCCCATCAGAACTCTTCTTTCCGTAGTTGTTGGAGCTATAATAATTGGACAGGCCAAAGCCTTTTTGATATGCCGTCGTCAGCATGTTGGCATAGACCAGATAGCCACCATAGCTGTAGGAGCCAAGCGCCGCACTATATTCTCCATTCTCGTTCTTACTCCCCAGCAGCATAATCAGCTTCGGCACAAAAGGGAACCTTTACCCGAGAGCTAGGTACTTATACGTGATGCCGGTCATGTTTGCTTGAGTAGAGCTTCCGCTCCCGTGCCAAGACACAGTAGCCCCTGACAGCTCCATTCCATCTATCACTTTGACAGAAGTATCAGTGGAAAAAGCATGTTTAAGCCAGTACCATCCAGCACTTGGAAAGGCGGTGATCTCATAGCTGTTGATTCCGGTTTTCATCGGGACAACAATCAATAATAGTGGCACAAAATCGAACCTTATCCTGGTGACCGCCATGCGGTCGTAAGCGATGGACGCGGACAAGCAAAATGAGAAAACGTGCAGGAAACCCCATCGTAAACCGCCACACAATTAGCTATATCGCTAAGCTGCTGCAATTTACAGGCCGTTTTATCCCACGTGCATCGCAAAACCGGACCAATGTGGAGCGGTCTACCTTCAGGGCGCGGGCAATGGCAGCATAGGTATTCCCGCAGTCCAGCAGGCACCGGATCACATCCTCTTTGTCCGAGAGCTTGGTATGCTTCCCCAGAGCGCCCTTTGGGCGGCCCAGATGGACGCCCTCCGCCTTCTTCCGGGCCAGGGCCTCCTTGGTCCGCTGGGAGATCAGATTGCGCTCGATCTCGGCGGACAAGCCAAATGCAAAGGCCAGCACTTTGCTCTGGATGTCATCGCCCAGCCGGAAGTTATCCTTGATGGTCCACACCCGGCACTCTTTCTCCATGCACAGTGCGAGGATCTCCATCACCATGTAGAGGCTGCGGCCCAGCCGGGAGAGCTCCGAGCAGATGATGGCGTCCCCGGCTTTGATGTTCCGCAGCAGTTCCCCCAGCTTCCGTTTATCATAGTTGCGTGTCCCGGAGATCGTCTCCTCGATCCAGCCATCAATCGTCAGCCCATTCGAGTCGCAGAAACGGGAGATCTCAAACCTCTGGTTCTCGACCGTCTGCTTGTCGCTGCTCACGCGGATATACCCATAGATCATTGATTTCGGCTCCCTTCAAAGTTAGATACAGGAGGTATCCTACCATGAAGATCATCAGAATGACAGCCAATCCGAGCGGTGCGTGGCCCCCCATCCAGGAGGGCGCGTTCGATGCAATTCCGGAGGGGCACGCGCTGGTCCCAGATAGTCTGGACCTCGCAGCCTTTTATGCCGCCGTGGGCTTTGTCGTCCCCACCTTTAGCGAGGTGGGGGAAACCGACGAGATGCCGGCCCATATGGCAATGACCGGCTACACGGTGGCCCAGGAGGCCCTGGACGCATGGATCGCCAGCCACCCGGCACCGGACCCGCTGGAGGCCGCAAAGTCCGCCAAACTATCCGAGCTATCCGCCGCCTGTAACGCCGCCATCACGTCCGGGTGCGACGTGACCCTCCCAAGCGGCGCATCCGGGCATATCGCCCTGACGGACGAGGACCAGATCAACCTCACCACTGCCGTGGGCGCAGTCCAGCAGGGGTCCGCAGGATACCCCTACCACCTGGACGGGCAGTTGTGCGCCATCTATCCGGCAGCGGATATCATCGCCATGGGAGAGGCGGCTACGGCCCACAAGCTGTACCACACGACCTATGCCAACCATCTGTTCGCCTGGGTCCGTCGCTGCGACACATTGGAGGATGTGGCTGCCATTACATATGGCTCCGCACTGCCGGATGATCTGGCCGCCAACATGACGGCCATCCTGGAGGCTGCATCCAATGCGTAAGGCGGTTTTGAGCCTCTTGCTGTGGACCTGGACCGGGACCACTTACTTCTTTGCGGAGGTGGTCTTTAAGACGCTGCGCGACCATCCCGAGGCTATCTCCTGGACCATGCTGGCTCTGGCGATCCTGCTGGCCATCCCATTAGAGCGCTTCGGCGCGGAGCTGCCGTGGGACTGCCCCCTGTGGCTTCAGACCCTCATCTGCGGTACGGCCATCACGGCGGCCGAGCTGGCCGCCGGGCTCGTACTCAACATATGTCTCGGCATGGCCGTCTGGGATTACTCCTCCCTTCCCGGCAACCTCTGGGGACAGATCTGCCCGCAGTTCTGGGCCCTCTGGTGCCTGCTGTCCCTGCCCATGATCGTTATCCTTGACTGGCTCCGCTACGCAGTGGAGGGTGGGGAGACACCCCACTACACAATGCGATTTTATAGGAGGATCTTCAAATGAAAAAGATCAACTGGAACGAACTGACCCCCGTATGCTACAGCATCGCAAAGCACGAAGACAAGGACATCGGCGTCGCAGCCGATATGCTTGCCGCCAACATCCGCGCCGGCAACGGTGTCCATGCCGGCTCCTATGCCCTGGGGCCCAAGTACACTCCTAACTACAAGGCCCTCAAGGCCCTCTGGGACGATTGCACCGACGAGGAACGCCAGGGTCTCAGCCACGACTTCAACGACTGGCTCCAGGCCATGCGGGATCACTACAAGGAACTCTGCGAGATCTGGACCGACGAGCACAAGAGCCTCAATCTCCGGTGCCGCCTGATGGTCGAGCTGGTGACTCCCGACGAGAATGAGTAAGTACAAGTTGGGTGTATTCCCGCAGGACCAGTACCGCTTCCGGATCTTCGACAACACCGCAAAGCTGAAAGATTGGCCGGAGATCATGACCGCCGCTGGGCCGGACTGCGTGGCGGCCATGAACCTGGCCTACTTCGCGCTCTCAGCCGTCCCTGCCCAAGGAATCAGTGCATTTGACCATCAGAGCGCCATTATGGTTGCCGGGAAATGGGGGCATGAGCCGGCTTACCATGAATATGGAATCTGCATCAACGCGGACGGCCGCTTGACCCTCGGCACCGAGGCGGACGCCGTCTATGACTATGCGGTGGCGCTTCCTCCGGCTGTGATCGGCGGCCGTGACTACAACACCTCCACGTTCGCCAGGAACGGTGTGACCTATCTCGGGCTCCGGTCAGACGACACGGTGGTGGTCCTGATCTCCGTCAAGGATCAGGGCATGACTTCCGCAGAGGCCGTAGCAGCCATGCGGCAGGCCGGGTGTGTACACATCCTACGCTGGGATGGGTCGTGGAGCTCCAGGGGATGCCTGGGACCCGGCCAGGCACTGACACCCAGCCAGTACCGCTTGGTACGGTCGTGGCTGCTGATTTATAAGCGCCGTGATTACGACGACAAAAAGGAGGACAAGCCTGTGAGCAAAACCGTATGTCTGGACCCCGGCCACGGGGTGGAGAGCCCCGGAAAGTGCAGTCCGGACAAGAGCTACTACGAATATGAATTTGCCCTGGATATGGCGAGGCGCATCCAGGCCCACCTGGAGCGCTGCGGCGTCCGTGTGGTGCTGACCCGCACCGACGAGCACTGCCCTACGGGCAAGGCGGATACCAACGACTTACTCAAGCGGGTGGCGATCTCGGACGCGGCGGGGGCGGACCTGTTCGTCTCCATCCACTCCAACGCCTCGGGCAACGAGTGGAGCAACGCCAGCGGCCTGATGATCTACACTGGGGTGGAGTTGCGCGGCTCCCCTCTGATCCACGACATTGAGCTGGTGGTCACCCGCAAGACCGCCGCTCCGGCTATGTTGATCGAGTACGGCTTCCACACCAGTCGGATGGAGGTCGAGCGCCTGAAAAAGAGCAGCTACCGCGCTAAGCTGGCCGAGGCTACGGCAAAGGGCGTGTGCGACTTCCTGGGCGTGGTGTGGGTGGATGAACCCACGGATACCGGCGTG
>USMP01000132.1 GCA_900555795.1 uncultured Eubacteriales bacterium | reverse complement strand
CACCCTTAACGAGGTGGTCACAGGGGCCATGGCCCTGGCCGCCGCCCCGCCCCTGGGGTACATCCCCAGCGGCAGCACCAACGACTTCGCCGCCAGCCTGCGCCTGCCGGACCAGCCCCTGGAGGCCGCCCGGCTGATTACCGCCAGCCCCGGCCGCCTGCTGGATGTGGGCAGCTTCAACGGCCGCCCCTTTGTCTACGTGGCCTCCTTCGGCGCCTTCACCAAGGCGTCCTACAGCGCCCCGCAGAACGTGAAAAACGATCTGGGCCACCTGGCCTATATTCTGGAGGGGGCGAAGGACCTGTCCACCCTGCGGCCCTATCAGGCCGCCATTACCGCCGGAGACGAGTGCTTCGACGGGGAGTTCCTCTTCGGCGCGGTGACAAACGCCACCAGCGTGGGGGGGCTGATGAAGCTGCAGAGCCAGCGGGTGGTGCTGGACGACGGGCGCTTCGAGATGCTGCTGGTGCCCAACCCCAAGTCTGCAGCCGCGCTCCAGGGCCTGATCCGCAGCCTGCTGCTCCAGGACTATGACGGGGCGGGGGTCATTTTCCGGCACGTGACGGGCGTCACCGTACGCACGGAGGAGCGCTTCCCCTGGTCCCTGGACGGAGAATTTGCCCCGGGGCAGGAGCAGGTGGAGATCCGCAACCTCCACCAGAGGCTGACCTTTCTGCTGTAGCCCGCCCCGGAGGCGGAATCCACACATCTACTGACAACCAGGGGAGGAATCACCCATGCAGATCATCGATCTCCACTGCGACACCATCATGCGCTTTTACGACGGCGAGTCCCTGGCCGGCAACCAGAGGGCGCACATCAGCCTGGAGAAGCTGCGCCAGGGCGGCTGTATGGCCCAGTGCTTCGCCATCTTCGTCCCCACCCACGCCGCCGCCAGCCGCCGCGGTATCACCGACGGCCCGGAGGCCTATGTCCACCGGGCCTGGGAGGCCTTCCGCCGGGAGATGGCGGCCAACGCCGGCGCCATCGTCCAGGCCCGCTCCATGGCGGAGGTGGAGGAAAACCACCGCAGGGGGCTGATGAGCGCCATCCTGACCGTAGAGGACGCGGTCTCCCTGGAGGGGCATCTGGAGCGGCTGGAGGACTACCAGACCATGGGGGTGCGCATGGTGGCCCTCACCTGGAACTACGAGAACTCCCTGGGCTACCCCAACAGCGACGACGGCGCCGCCCACAGCCAGGGGCTGAAGCCCTTTGGCATTGAGGCGGTGCGCCGGATGGGAGAACTGGGCATGGCCGTGGACGTGTCCCACCTGTCCGAGGGGGGCTTCTGGGATGTGGCCCGGTACGCCCGGGGGCCCTTCGTGGCCTCCCACTCCTGCGCCAGGGCCCTCCGGGACCACCGGCGGAACCTGACAGACCGGCAGCTGCGGGCGCTGGCGGACAAAGGGGGCGTGGTCGGCGTCAACTTCTGCGCCGACTTCCTCCACCCGGTCCGGGGCCCGGAGGAAAACCGCACCGATGCAGAGGACATCGCCCGCCATCTGCTGCACATGCGGCGCGCCGCAGGAGTCGATGTGCTGGCCCTGGGCTCCGATTTTGACGGGATCCGCAGCGTCCTGTCCTTCGGGGACTACGGCGGCATGGGCCAGCTGGTCCAGGCGCTGGAGCGGCATTTCTCCCCGGAGGAACTGGAAAAAATCTGCTGGCGCAACGCCTGGCGCACCCTCCGGGATATCTGGGGCGCGTAAACCGGGACAGTGTTAAAATACCCGGCCCCGCTGATGCGGGGCCGGGTATTTTGCCGGTTAAAGGGCGGCCTTCAGGGCCTGGACCATATCCGTGCGCTCCCAGGGCAGGTCGATGTCGGTGCGGCCAAAGTGGCCGTAGGCGGCGGTCTGCCGGTAGATGGGGCGGCGGAGATCCAGCCGGGAGATGATCTTACCGGGGCGCAGGTCGAAGAGATCCCGCACTACCTGGCTCAGCTTCTCGTCGCTGACCACACCGGTGCCCTGGCTGTCCACCAGCACGCTCACGGGATGGCTGACGCCGATGGCGTAGGCCAACTCAATGTGGCAGCGCCGGGCCAGGCCCGCGGCCACGATGTTCTTGGCCACATACCGGGCCATATAGGCGGCGGAGCGGTCCACCTTGGTGGGGTCCTTGCCGCTGAAGCAGCCGCCGCCATGGCTGGCGGAGCCGCCGTAGGTGTCCACAATGATCTTCCGGCCGGTGAGGCCGCTGTCCCCCACGGGGCCGCCCACGACAAAGCGACCGGTGGGATTGATATAGAACTGGGTGGAGCCGTCGATATACTTTTCCGGGATCACAGGCTTCACCACCGTCTCTACGACGGCCTCCCGCAGGGCTCCGATAGCAATGTCCGGATCGTGCTGGGTGGACACCACGATGGCGGGGCAGCGGAGGATGTTCCCCGCCTCGTCGTACTCCACGGTGACCTGGCTCTTGCCGTCGGGCCGCAGCCACTTCAGTTCCCCGCTCTTGCGGACCTGGGCCAGACGGCGGCAGAGGGCGTGGGCCATGGCGATGGGGGCGGGCATCAGTTCCGGCGTCTCGTCGCAGGCATAGCCAAACATCATGCCCTGGTCCCCGGCGCCGATCTCCTCCTCGCTCTCTCCGTCCACGCCCATGGCAATATCCCCGCTCTGCTCATCAATGGTGGTCATGACGGCGCAGCCCTTGGCGTCAAAGCCGTAGGCGGGGTCGTTATAGCCGATCTCCTCCACGGTGCGGCGGACCAAGCCGGGGATGTCCACATAGCAGCTGGTGGAGATCTCCCCCATAACCATCACCAGCCCCGTGGTTGTAACCGTCTCACAGGCCACCCGCCCATTGGGATCCTGGGCCAGGATGGCGTCCAGCACCGCGTCGGAGATCTGGTCACAGACCTTGTCGGGATGCCCCTCGGTAACAGATTCAGAAGTAAAAATACGATGTGCCATATTGTCCTCACTTTCTTTCGCAAAAAATCCCTGCAAAACGAGAAAAACACGCCGGTGCGGCGTGTTTTGGAAGCGTTGCTTTCCTCATCTTGCGCTGACCGCCGGAATTGGCACCTTGCCCGCAGGCAGGTTGCCGTGGCTTCATCGGGCCGTTCCCTCCGCCACTCTTGATAAGGTATGAAATTGTGGGGCCTTACAGCCCGTGGCTATTATACGGGCATTTTATCCCTTTGTCAACAGGTTTTTCGCAAAAGCCGCACCTTTTGGGCAAAAACCGGGGATATCTCCCCTCCGGGGCCCGCCCCCTTTCGTCGTCCTGCCGGTTGCAAAAGGCCGGGGGGCTGTGGTACACTAAGCCTACTATGACAGCGCGCCGCCGGGCGCGGAGGGGAGGGAGCGCCGTGTTGAAGCGGGCCTATGTGGAGATCACCAATCGCTGCAACCTGCGCTGTTCCTTCTGCCCCGGCACCCGGCGCCCGCCGGAGGATCTGTCCCCGGAGCGCTTCCTGCTTCTGGCCCGGAAGCTGCGCCGCCATGTGTCCTACCTGTACCTCCACGTCATGGGGGAGCCGCTGCTCCACCCGGCGCTGGAGCAAATCCTGGCTATTGCCGGGGGCCTGGGCTTTCGGGTGTGTCTGACCACCAACGGCACCCTGCTTTCCAGCGGAGGGCCGGTGCTGCTCTCCGCCCCCGCCCTCCACAAGGTCAGCATCTCCCTCCACGCCATGGAGGGCAACGGCGCGGGGTCTCTGGAGGGCTATTTGTCCCAGGCGTGGGACTTCGCCGGCGCCGCCGCCAGCCGGGGCTGCATCTGCGCCCTGCGGCTGTGGAACATCGGCGGGGCTGACCGGCGCAACGGAGAAATTCTGGACTTTTTATCCCGGCGGCTGGGTACCCACCCTCTCTCCCTGCCCCAGCCCCGGCCGGGCAGCTGGCGGCTGATGGAGCGGGTATACCTGGAGCAGGCGGAGCGGTTTGACTGGCCGGAACTCTCCGCCCCGGAGCGGGACACCCGCTTCTGCCTGGCCCTGCGGGATCAGGTGGCGGTGCTGGTGGACGGCACGGTGGCGCCCTGCTGCCTGGATCACGAGGGGGACATCCCCCTGGGGAACCTGTTTTCCCAGTCCCTGGACGAAATTCTGGCGGGGCCCCGGGCCAGGGCCCTCTACGACGGCTTCTCACAGGGCGTCCCAGCCGAGCCCCTCTGCCGCCGGTGCGGCTTTGCCACCCGGTTCGGATAATGCGGCGGGCGCGTCCTGCCGGAACGCTTTTTGACGCTTTGCGTCGCTCCAAGGGGAGCGGATGGACAAGCCTGAGGAGGTAAGGATGGAAAATCAGCAGCGGCTGGCGGCCATGGCGGAGCCGCTTTTGGCGTGGTACGACATCCACAAGCGGAGCCTGCCCTGGCGGGGTACCCGGGACCCCTACCGGGTGTGGGTGTCGGAAATTATGCTGCAGCAGACCCGGGTGGCGGCTGTGGTGCCCTACTACCAGCGCTGGATGGAGGCGCTGCCTACGGTGGAGTCCCTGGCGGCGGTGGACGATGAGACGCTGATGAAGCTGTGGCAGGGTCTGGGGTACTACAGCCGGGCCAGAAACCTGAAGCGGGCGGCCCAGATCATCGCCCTGGACCGGGGCGGCCGGTTCCCGGAGGACCGGGACGGGCTGCTGGCTCTGCCGGGGGTGGGGCGCTACACCGCCGGGGCGGTGGCGTCCATCGCCTTCGGGCAGCCGGTGCCCGCCGTGGACGGCAACGTGCTGCGGGTGGCAGCCCGGGTGGCCAACGTGGGGGAGAACATTCTGGACCCCAAGGTGAAAAAAAGCTTCGAGACGTGGATGGAGTCCGCCACGCCCACAGACCGGCCCGGGGAGTTTAACCAGGCGCTGATGGATCTGGGCAGCGGCATCTGCACGCCGCGCGCGCCGAAATGCGAAAAATGCCCCGTAAAAGCGTTCTGCGCCGCGCGCGCCGAAGGGGATGCGGAGGGCTATCCC
>USMP01000131.1 GCA_900555795.1 uncultured Eubacteriales bacterium | reverse complement strand
CAGCTCGGCGATCTCCGCCTCCAGCTTGGCGCAGACGGGGATCACCTGGGCGCCCTCGCTCCTGGCCCGGTCCGCCACCTGCCGGTAGTAGCCCACATGCTCGTAGTCAGCGAAGCCGTCCTCATCCAGGTTGGCGGCGTAGATAATGGGCTTGAGGCTGAGAAGGTCACTGGTGGCGATCAGTTCCCTGGCATCCTCGCCGCAGTCGTAGCTGCGGGCGGACTTGCCGTCGTTGAGCCAGGCCAGCAGCCCGGTAAAGACCTCCACCTCCTTCAGGAACTTCTTGTCCCCCTTGGCGGCCTTCTGGGCCTTGTCGATGCGGCGCTCCACCATCTCCACATCGGCCAGGATCAATTCCAGGTCGATGATATCCATGTCCCGGATGGGGTCGGTGCCGCCCTCCACATGGATGACGTTCTCGTCATCAAAGCAGCGGACCACATGGACGATAGCGTCTGTCATGCGGATATGGGAGAGGAACTTGTTGCCCAGTCCCTCGCCCCTGGAGGCCCCCTTTACCAGGCCCGCAATGTCCACGAACTCAATGACGGCGGGGGTGGTTTTCTTGGGGTGATACATCTCGCTGAGTTTGTCCAGGCGGTGGTCCGGCACCGCCACCATACCCACGTTGGGGTCAATGGTGCAGAAGGGGTAGTTGGCGCTCTCGGCGCCGGCGTTGGTGATGGCGTTGAAAAGGGTCGATTTGCCCACGTTGGGCAGGCCCACGATACCGAGTTTCATAAGGATACATCCTTTCCGTCCTGTCGTGACACCTATTATACGAAAAAAGCACGAAAAAAACAAGGGGTGGAAACACCGCGGTCCGTCCCTAGCGGTACATCTCCCCCACCAGGCGCCGGGAGCAGGCGATAAACTCCCCCACCACCGGCGTGGCCGCCTCCAGGGACTGCACCGCGATGCCGATGCGCCGGCAGGCCATGGGCTCCAGCGGCAGCGCCCGCACATTGTCCCGCCGGCCCTGGAGCACCAGTTCCGACAAAACGCTGACCCCCAGGCCGTGCTCCACCATGGAGAGTATAGCCGCGTCCTCCACGGAGGTGCTCCGGATATCCGGTTTTACCCCCTGCTCCTCAAACACCCGCAGGATATCCTGGTCAAACCCCAGGGACGGCATGAGAAATTCCCGCCCCTCAAAGGCCCGGACAGGGAACCTGTCCCGGTTCCCCGCCGGGTCGTCCATGGGCAGGATCGCCAGCAGCGGGTCGTCCCGCAGAGGCACCCAGTCGTAGTGCCCCTTGTCCTGGCGGCTGGCAAAACTCAGGTCCACCTTGTCCTCCTGGAGCCAGCGGTACATCTCGTCCACGCTGCCCATCCGGATATCCACGGACACATCGGGAAACGCCTGACGGAACTGCTGGACAATGGTGGGCAGCCAGTGCATACAGATGCTGGAGTAGGCCGCCACCCGGATGTTCTCCCGCTTCATACTGCTCTGCAGGGCAATCTGTCCCTCCAGCCGCCGGCCGGAGCGGACCAGTTCCCGGGCCGCGGGCAGCAGCCCCTCCCCCGCGGCGGTGAACCGGACCCCGTAGTGGTCCCGGATCAGCAGGGGAAAGCCCACCTCCTTCTCCAGGCTGTTCATCATGTGGGTCAGCCCCGACTGGGTGCACCCCAGCTTCTCCGCCGCCCGGGTAAAGCTGCCCAGTTCCACCGCCGTCAGCATGGCCTCCCACTTCCTGGTCTCCACGGCAGCACCTCCTGTCTATGAGAAATGTTCATGCTCCCATTATACCGGCATCCCAGAAAAAAGCAAGCGGGACCGCGCCGTGCGGCCCCACTTGCCGGTATGTCATTTTTCTTCTAGCGCAGCACCCTGGCCCTCTCCAGTCCCAGCAGAATCACCGGGATCAGCACCAGCTGGATGGCGATGCCCGGCAGGGCGGTGGTAAAGGCCGCCGCCAGCCACAGTTCCATGGAATAGGCTCCCGCCCGGAAAATCAGGGCGTTGAGCACACCATAAAAGGCCCGCCCGCAGAGCATGGCCCCCACCAGGCTCACATAGATATCGGCAATCCGGCTGCCGGTGCGAACCCTCCGGTACAGCAAGCCGGTCATCAGGCCGTACACCATCAGTTCGCAGGCCATGGAGGGGAGAATGGCTGCCGGAGGCATCCCGGTGAGGAGGTTGGAGAGGCAGGGGCCCAGCAGGCCGCAGCACAGGCCATAGGGCCAGGAGCATAAAAAGCCGCACAGCAGCACAGGGATGTGCATGGGCAGGAAAATAGAGCCCGCGTTGGGAATTGCATGAAAGGCCATGGGCAGCACAACGCAGAGGGCCGCGCAGAGAGCCGCTACAATTAGTTTCTTCGTTGATTTCATAACGTCACTTTTCCTCCCTTACACCAGACACAATATAGTGATACGCATCGTCCACCGCCGTATCCACCGCCAGGAAGCGGGAAAACCACTCCGCCACAAGTGTGGCGGGGGGCAGCCCCAGGGACACCAGGCTGGCGGTCTGCTGATGGTGTCCATTGATGGAGTGACGGCTGCGGTCGTGGGCCACGGTGAGCCGGCCGCCGGGAACCAGGTGGGCCGCCAGGCGGCCTATCAGCCCCTGGGGATCGGGGAAGTGAGGAAAGGCGTTGCACACCACAATCCGGTCATACTCCCCCAATGGGATCTGCTCCACATCACCGGCCACCAGGGTCAGCCGGGAATCCCGGTGCTTTTCCCCCGCCACCCGGATCATCTCCTCCGACAGGTCGACACCTGTCAGTTCCGCCACATTTCTCGCCAGGTAGTACGGAAACAGCACCCCGGTCCCGCAGGCCACATCCAGCACACGGCAGCCCGGAGCAATGCCGGCCCGGTCCAATATCTCCTCAATCACAGCGTCCTCCGTCCCCCGGTCCCGGTCCCAGGTGGGAGCCAGCCGGTCAAAAAACGCCCGCACCTCCTCTGTCCGCAGCTGCATGCCGATTCCTCCAAACCGCAAATCTTTTCTTGTCTCCCAATATAGCACCCCCGTTTTTTCGCCGCAAGCCCGGCAGGGGGATATATTTTCCCCGCTTTTGCAGATACTAGGGCAAACGGCACATGCACGGAGGAGAATATCCATGGAACAATTGACACGCTCCCTGGCGGAAAACCGCCAGGCGCTGGACACCCTGCTGGGGGTGGGCCGCAACTTTGACGTAATCAGCCGGGACATCTACATCGGCCAGCGGCGGGGCCGGCTCTACGTCATCGACGGCTACGGCGACGACGGCGTGATTGAGCGCATCACCTCCTTTCTCTTAGGGCACGGAGCCCAGCTGTCGGAGGGGGCGGAGGACATGCAGGGATTTATTGACCGGTGCGTCACATTCTGCGAGGTGGACTGCGAAAACCAGCTGGAGAAGATCCTGACCGGAGCCTTTCTGGGCAAGACGGTGCTGCTGCTGGAGGGCTTTGACCACTGCGCCATGATGGACGCGAAGAAGTTTCCCGGCCGGAACGTGGAGGAGCCCTCTGACGGAAAGGTGCTCCGGGGCAGCCATGACGGCTTTACAGAGACCATGGTGCAGAATACCGCCCTGCTCCGCCGCCGCATCCGGGACCCGCAGCTCACCCTGGAAAACCACAAGGTGGGGGGCCGGAGCCGGACGGACGTGGTGCTGGCCTATATGGAAAACCAGGTGGACCGGAAGGAACTGGAGAAGCTGCGAAGTAAGCTGAAGGCCATCGACGTGGGCTCCGTGGCCATGAGTCAGGAGAGCATTGCCGAGGCCATGATGTCTCCCCAGTGGTACAACCCCTTTCCCAAGGTCCGCTACACCGAGCGGCCCGACACCGCCACCGCCTGCATCATGGAGGGAGACATCGTGCTGCTGGTGGACAACTCCCCATCGGTCATGCTGCTGCCCACCTCCTTCTTCGACTTTATGGAGGAGGCCAACGACTACTACTTTCCGCCCCTGGTGGGAACGTACCTGCGCTACCTGCGGTTTATCGTCATGCTGCTGGCCCTGTTTATCACGCCAATCTGGTATCTGCTGGTGAAGGAGGCGGGGCGGGTGCCCGACACCTTCTCCTTTATCGTGCCGGAGGAGCCGGGCAGTGTGCCGCTGCTGATACAGCTGCTGCTGCTGGACTTTGTGGTGGACCTTTTGAAGCTGGCATCCCTGAATACGCCGGATGTGCTGAGCAATTCCTTCAGCATGCTGGGGGCGCTGATCCTGGGGGACTTCGCGGTACAGGCCCGATGGCTGGTGCCGGAGGTACTGGTATACATGGCCTTCGTAGCCATCGCCAACTTCGCCCAGCCCAGCTTTGAACTGGGCTACGCGCTGAAGCTGATGCGGATGCTGCTGCTGGTGCTGGTGGCGGCCCTGGATCTGGCGGGCCTGCTGCTGGGTGTGCTGCTCTTTCTCACGCTGCTGGCCACCACAAAGCCCATTCTGGGCCGGGGGTATCTCTACCCCCTGATCCCCTTTGACGGCAAGGCCCTGGGGCGGCTGCTGGTGCGCCAGCCCATCAGCCGCAAAAATTCCTGAAAGCCGCACACGCAAAAAGCATCCCCGGAGCCGGGTAAACCGGCTCCGGGGATGCGCGTTATACCGGCGCGCCTTTGGAGAAGTCACGGGTCGGGGACGAACCCCTCAAAAATGGGTGTGACGCCCTGCCGCTTCAGTGCCCGCAGGGTGTCCTGGTCCCGGACGGTCCAGGCCACCTCGTGGACGGCGTAGAGGGCCTTCATCAGCCGCAGGCTGGGGCAGAACCGGTCCTGATGCTTATAGGCGATAAAATCAGGCCGGGTAAAAAGCGTGGTCAGCAGCAGCGTCATGGCCGCCGCAGCCGCCCAGGGCAGGGTCCCCGTCTCGCTGGCGCCCAGGAAATTCTGGGCCAGCTGGCCCCGGAGCACTTCCGGCGCCCGCTCCTTCAGCCGCAGCAGTACGGCGGGGTGGAAGGACTCCAGGCAGTAC
>USMP01000130.1 GCA_900555795.1 uncultured Eubacteriales bacterium | reverse complement strand
ATGGTGCTGACCGCCCGGCTCCAAAAGCAGAAGGACCCGGACTGCCGCATCGCCTTCATCGGCCCCTGCGCCGCCAAAAAGCTGGAGGCCAGCCGCCGCACCATCCGCAGCGACGTGGATTTCGTGCTCACCTTTGAGGAGCTTCAGGGCCTTTTTGAGGCCAGGGATATTCATTTTGAGGACATCCCGCCCCAGGAGGAGGTCCCTCTCTCCGAGGCAACCGGCGCGGGGCGCGGCTTTGCCGTCACCGGGGGCGTGTCCGGCGCCGTGGTACAGGCCATCAGCCGGCTGGACCCCCAGCGGGAGGTGAAGGTGGTCTCCGCCGAGGGCCTGCGGGACTGCCGCAAAATGCTGACCCTGGCCAAGGCCGGCCGGTACGACGGCTACCTGCTGGAGGGCATGGGCTGCCCCGGCGGCTGCGCGGCCGGCGCCGGCACGATTCAGAGCGCAGCCAGGTCCGCCGCGGCCATTGGCAAATACAGCCGCGAGGCGGAACGGCAAAACGCCCTGGATTCCGACTATGAGACAGACCTGCCCTTCCTGGAATAGAGATTCATTGCCCTTTTTTGTACGATTTTGTGGACAAAACAGGGTAAATACCCCGGATTTTGTTTATGATTTTCCTTTACAAACGGCGGGGATCATGGTACCCTAATCACAAAACAGAGATAAGGAGAAGATTGTCACTATGGCCTTCTATTACAGCGAGCCCTCCCACACCTTCAGCGAGTATCTGCTGGTCCCCGGCTACACCTCCCCGGAGTGTGTGCCCGCCAACGTGAGCTTGCGCACCGCCCTGGTGAAATACCGCAAGGGTCAGGAGGACTGCCCCATCACCCTGTCCATCCCCCTGGTGTCCGCCATCATGCAGAGCGTGTCCAACGACACCCTGGCCGTGGCCCTGGCCCGGGAGGGGGGGCTCTCCTTTATCTACGGCTCCCAGACCATTGAAAACGAGGCGGCCATGGTGGCCCGGGTGAAGGGCTACAAAGCCGGCTTCGTCCCCTCCGACTCCAATCTCCGCCCCGACGACACCCTGCAGGACGTGCTGGATCTGAAGGCCCGCAACGGCCACTCCACCGTGGCCATCACCGCCGACGGCACCAACCAGGGCAAGCTGATGGGCATCGTCACCAGCCGGGACTACCGGGTGAGCCGCATGGACCCCGCCACCCCCGTCAGCACCTTTATGACCCCCTATGCCCGGCTCATCACCGCCCCGGAGGGCACCACCCTGAAGGAGGCCAACGACATCATCTGGGAGCACAAGCTCAACTCCCTGCCCATTGTCAGCGCCGACGGGCGGCTGCTCTGCTTCGTGTTCCGCAAGGACTATGAGCAGCACAAATCCAACCCCGGAGAACTGCTGGACAGCCAGAAGCGCTACATGGTGGGCGCGGGCATCAACACCAAGGACTACGCCCAGCGGGTGCCCGCCCTCATCGAGGCCGGGGCGGACGTCCTCTGCATCGACTCCTCCGAGGGCTACTCCTGCTGGCAGGAGAAGACCCTCTCCTTCATCCGCCAGCGCTACGGCGACACCGTGAAGGTGGGCGCCGGCAACGTGGTGGACCGGGACGGGTTCCGCTTCCTGGCGGAGGCCGGGGCGGACTTTGTGAAGGTGGGCATCGGCGGCGGCTCCATCTGCATCACCCGGGAGACCAAGGGCATCGGACGGGGCCAGGCCACCGCCCTCATCGAGGTGGCCGCCGCCCGGGATGAGTACTATAAGGAGACCGGCGTCTACGTGCCCATCTGCTCCGACGGCGGCATTGTCCACGACTACCACATGACCCTGGCCCTGGCCATGGGCGCCGACTTCATCATGCTGGGCCGCTACTTCGCCCGCTTTGACGAGAGCCCCACCAACCGGGTGCTGGTCAACGGCCAGTATATGAAGGAGTACTGGGGCGAGGGCTCCAACCGGGCCCGGAACTGGCAGCGCTACGACCTGGGCGGCGGCACGGACCTGGCCTTCGAGGAGGGGGTGGACTCCTACGTCACCTACGCCGGCCCCCTGAAGGAGAATGTGGCCAAGAGCCTATACAAGGTGAAATCCACCATGTGCAACTGCGGCGTCACCACCATCCCCGCGCTGCAGGCCAACGCCAGGCTGACCCTGGTGTCCTCCACCTCCATTGTGGAGGGCGGGTATCACGACGTGGTGCTCAAGGCCCACGGCTCCTCCGCCCAGCACGGGTGATTGGTTCCGTTCCGGCGGCAAAAATGCCGCCGGAACGGCTTTTTTGCCGCCTTTTTCTTTGAAATCCGGGAAAAGGGCTTGCATTTTGGGAAAAACAGGGTATGATAATGGTGTTATTTTATCGGCCGGCGCACCCTCTGTGCCGGCCGGCGGATGGGCCGCCGTCCCCGGACGGCCCCCCATCCGGCCATCAAAATCCATGTATTTCGTAAGAAAGAGGCGTATTCTCCATGACAAAAGTCAACGTAATCTCCGGCTTCCTGGGAGCCGGAAAAACCACCCTTATCAAGAAGCTGCTGGACGAGGCCCTGAAAGGGGAGAAAATCGTCCTGATTGAGAATGAATTCGGCGAGATCGGCATCGACGGCGGCTTTCTGAAGGACGCCGGCATTGAGATCAGCGAGATGAACTCCGGGTGCATCTGCTGCTCCCTGGTGGGCGACTTCGGCCAGGCGCTGAAGAAGGTCATGGAGCAGTTCCACCCAGACCGCATTCTTATCGAGCCCTCCGGGGTGGGCAAGCTCTCCGATGTGGTCCGGGCTGTCCAGGATGTGGTCCGGGATGTGCCGGGCATGGTTCTGGGCTGCGCCGTCACCGTGGCCGACGCCACCAAGTGCAAGGCCTATATGAAAAACTTCGGTGAATTTTACGACAACCAGATCCGCTATGCCGGCGCCATCATCCTCAGCCGCACCCAGAAAACCGGGCCCGAAAAGCTGGAGGAGGCCCTCGCCCTGCTCCGGGAGAAAAACGAGAAGGCCCCCATTGTCACCACTCCCTGGGATCAGCTCACCGGGGCGCAGCTGCTCTCCGCCATGGAGCAGGGGAACACCCTGGCCCGGGATCTGATGGAGGAGGAGCGGGAGGACGAGGACATCTGTCCCGTCTGCGGCGGACACCACGACCATGACCATGAGCATGAACACGAGCACGACGACCACTGCGGCTGCGGCCACGACCACCACCACCACCATCACCACCACGGCCACGACGCCGACGAGGTGTTCACCAGCTGGGGCGTGGAGACCACCCGCGCCTTTACCGCCGGGCAGCTGGAGGAGATCCTCTCCGCCCTGGACAGCGGCGACTACGGCGCGGTGCTGCGGTGCAAGGGCATCGTCCCCGCCGCCGACGGGACCTGGCTCCACTTCGACTTCGTGCCGGAGGACCACCAGATCCGCACGGGCCCTGCGGACTACACCGGACGCCTGTGCGTCATCGGCAGTCAGCTGCGCGAGGCGGGGCTGAAGACTCTCTTTGGGGTGTAAGCCATGGCCCAGGAAAACACCTGTCCCGTCTACCTCATCGCCGGCTTTCTGGACAGCGGCAAGACCTCCTTTATCAACGGCATCCTGTCCGACGGCTTCGCCATTGAGGACCGGACGCTGCTGATCCAGTGCGAGGAGGGGGAGGCGGGCTACGACCCCAAACTCCTGCGCAACGTGACGGTGGTGGCGGTGGAGGACCCGGAGACGCTGACCCCGGAGTTCCTGGCGGAGCAGCGGAAGAAATGCCGGGCCACCCAGATCCTGGTGGAGTACAACGGCATGTGGCAGCTGCGGGACTTCTATGAGCGCTCCCTGCCTCAAAACTGGGTGCTCTACCAGATCATTGTCACCGCCGAAGGCCCCACCTTCGACCTGTACTCCAGGAACATGGGCTCCCTCATGCTGGAAAAGCTGCAAAACGCGGACATGATCGTCATCAACCGCTGCACGCCGGAACTCTGCGCCGCCCTGCGCCGGAAGAACCTGCGCCTGGTGAACCGCCGGGCGGACATCTACCTGGAGGGGGCCGACGGCAGCAGCGAGGACTATATGGACGGCACTGTCTCCGCCTTCGACCTGTCCCAGGACACCCTGCGCATCGCCGACGAGGACTTCGGCCTCTGGTACGTGGAGATCATGGATAACCCTCAGATGTACGCGGGCAAGACCGTGATCTACCGGGCCATGATGTGCAAGCCGCCCCAGTATGGCCGCTACTTCACCCCCGGCCGCTTCGCCATGGTCTGCTGCGCCGAGGACATGACCTTTCTGGCCCTGGCCTGCATCGGCGGCGATGTGTCGGAGATCCCTGAAAAGACCTGGGTGGAAGTCACCGCCCAGGTGCGGGCGGAGCACTGGGACCCCTACGGGGAGGAGGACGGCCCCGTCCTCCATGTGCAGTCGGTAGTCCCCTGTGAAAAGCCCAGGGAGGAAATCGTGCAAATGTAGCGCCCGCCCCCGGGGAAGGACCTCCCCGGGGGCCTTTTTACGGGGCAAAAGCCGCGGCCCCCCTTCCCACGGCCCGGGAGCAAACCATATGGGAAAAAGCCGGGAGACACCCCCGGCTCCACTTGACAGCCGGGGCGGCCCCTGGTATAGTATATCTATATTCGATATTGATGATCGATATTTTTGGCGGGGCGCCCCCGCCGGAGGGAGGGGAGGTCCCGCCATGGCCCGGGAAAAGTTTCAGACCCTGACGGAGCAGATGTTTTACATCCTGCTCTGCCTGAAGGACGAGTGCTATGGAATTGATATCTTTGATAAGATCTCCGCGTTGACCGGCGACCAGGTCACAGTTGGCTCCGGTACGCTGTATAACCTGTTGGAGCAATTTCTGGAGGCCGGTATGATCCGGGAGGTCAAGGTAGAGGGCCGACGCCGCAGCTACATCCTGACCGATAAGGGCAGAGAAATGCTGGATAATGAAACGCAAAAGCTCCGTAAACGAGTCGCAGACTATGATACGCTCTTTGGAAAGGGGGATGACCAATGAAAGACAGGAAACGAAGATTT
>USMP01000129.1 GCA_900555795.1 uncultured Eubacteriales bacterium | reverse complement strand
TGCCATAGCGCAGGATTTCCGTGTAGATGAGCAAGGTGGTCAGGGGGGTGCGCAGGTCGTGGGACACCCCCGTCACCGCGTCCTTCAGTTCCTGGTCCCCCTGCTGATAGCGCTGCCGCTGGCGGCGCAGCAGCCGCAGCTGACCGTTCAGGTCCTCCGCCAGGGCGCGCATGGCCCTGTCCCGGGAGGGGAGGGAGAGGAGCGTGTTGGTGTCCGTCTCCAGCCGCTGGGCCAGCTGACGGCGCAGCTGCTCCGCCGAGCGGCGCATGAGATGGATTTTGACCAGCAGCGCCGCCGCTGCCGCCCCCAGGACAAGGCACAGAACGCCCAGACAGAACACCATGCAGTTGCCTCCTTACTTGAGATCCTTTCTGCGGAAGAAGAATAGGCCCGCCAGCGTTACGGCCCCGGTGATACCCGCGGAGGACAGCGCCATCCGCAGCGGGTGGGCGATCTCCGTGTTTGCCATGAGAATCCCCTGGCCGGTGGGCAGAAAGTCCAGGAGGAACTCATAGATTTTCCGCAGGCTGCCGCCGATGTAGCTGGGGTTGGGCGACGGTTCGCCCATCTGCATTCCGCCGCTGGTGATGACAACGCCGCTGAATAATTCGGGCTCGCACAGCCCGTTGTAGAGAAAACTGGCCAGAAGCAGCAGGCCCAGGAACAGCAGCATGGAGAAAACCGCATTGGCTGCCCGGTTGGCCAGCAGCATGCCCGCGCAGGTGAATATGGCGGAAAAGGCGGCCGCAGACAGAATGCTGAGAGTGAGCAGCACAGCCAGGCCGGCGGGGGGGATCTGCCAGAGCCCCAGGGCGGGGATTCCAACCAGACCGCCAATAAGCCAGGCCGCCGTGAACAGCAGCGCGGCGCAGAAGGTCACGGACAGGCTGGCCAGATAGATCTGGTTCCGGGTGCGGCCCACCACCAGCTTGTTGCGGATGGTGCCGTCACTGTACTCCGTGCCCAGAAAGAGGCTGGAAAAAACGGCGCAGAAGAGGCCCAACATCGGCGCAATATTAAAATAGTAGTCATCCAGTCTGAAGGAAAAATCGGACATAGTGTCCATAGCCGCCTGGCGGCAGCCGTTGAGCATGTTTCCCGCGGAGAGGACCAGCACGGCGGAGAGCATCAGCCAGAAGCCGCTGTCCCGCCAAAGCCGCCGGAGATTGGCCCGCAGAAGGTTACGCATGGCGCTCACCTCCCATCAGGTTCATATAATAACTCTCCAGGCTCTCCTCCCGCTGGTAGAGGCTCTTCACCTGGCAGCCCGCCTCGTGGAGGGCCAGAGTCAGGTCTGTGACGTCCACGGCGCCGAACAGGTCCGCCATGGTGTCGGACCAGACGGTGTATGCAACGCCCATTTTATCCAGTACCGCCGCCATGGGCCGGGTATCGCTCACCGTAAGGCGCAGACACTTGCGGCAGGCCGCCTCCAAGTCCTTGGCGCTGATCTCCTTTACCATTCGGCCGCCGTCGATAAAGCCGTAGTGGGTGGCCAAACGGCTCAGTTCATCCAGGATATGGCTGGAGATAAGCACCGTGATCTGCCGCTCCCGGTTCAGCCGCAGGATCAGTTCCCTTATCTCCACGATGCCCTGAGGATCCAGGCCGTTGGCAGGCTCGTCCAGGATGAGAAAGTCCGGATCCCCCGCCAGGGCCACGGCAATGCCCAGACGCTGACGCATACCCAGCGAGAAATCCCGGGCCTGTTTTTTCCCCGTATCCTGCAGGCCCACCAACTCCAGCAAATCCTCCAGCCCCCTGTAGGAGGGCAGTCCCAGCACGTCAAACTGCTGGCGCAGGTTCTCACGGGCTGTCAGGGACAGATAGATGGAGGGTGTCTCCACCACGGCCCCTGTCCGCCGCCGGGCGCTGGCAAGGTCAGCGCCGGCGCTGGAGAGACCATAGAGCTGGTAGGACCCGGCTGTGGGCGCCTGCAGGCCGCACACCACCCGGATAAGGGTGGTTTTCCCCGCTCCGTTGCGGCCCACAAAGCCGTAAATGGCCCCCTTCTCCACATGCATGGTCAGATTATCCAGGGCTTTACAGTGCTTATATTGTTTACATAAGTTTTGCGTACGCAGTACGTACTCCATATCCGAACCTCCTTTGTTGGGTTGGATACAGGATAACAGGACAGGGTTAAGAAAGCGGTTAAGGGAAGAGATAAGAAACAGTAAAGATTTTTTAGGCCCGCGGGGATGTGTGCTCCCTTCCGGAGCCCCGCCCTTCCTTATAACAGCCGGAATCCGATCCCCCACACCGCCTCAATGCAGTCTCCCGCACCGGCCTGACGCAGTTTTTTCCTGAGGTTGCTGATGTGTACCTTCAGGGACCCCTCCACGCAGTCCGGGGTGTCCTGGCTCACATCGTCCAGCAGGCGGGATTTGGTCACAACCTGTCCCGGGTTCTCCAGCAGCAGCTTCAAAATCGCATACTCCGTCCGGGTCAGGTGGACCGGCTCCCCCGCCACGGACACGGAGCGTGTCGCCTGATCCATGGCCAGTGCTCCCCGGCGCAGAAGGGTGGTGGGGCCGCTTTCGCCCCGGCGCAGCTGTACGGACACCCGGGCCAGCAGTTCCCGGGTGTCAAAGGGCTTGGTGAGATAGTCCGCCGCCCCCTCCAGAAGCAGTTGGACCTTGTCCTGTATGTCGCAGCGGGCGCTGAGGACGATGACGGGAATCCCGGAGAGTTTTGGCAGCACCTCCTGGCCGCTGAGTCCCGGCATCATCAGATCCAGCAGCACCAGGTCCGGCCGCTGGGCCTGAACCAGCAGCACCGCCTCTGTGCCGGAGTAGGCCCGCAGTACGTCGTAGCCCTCCCGCCGGAGGACCTCCTCCAGCATGTCCCCAATGTAGACGTCGTCGTCGATAATGGCAATTTGCTTCATGCGATGGCTTGCTCCTTTCGCGGCGGCGCTGTCCGGACGGGGCCGAAGGATGGCGCCGGATGTCCCTGTGCGCATCATACCACGCCGGGCGGTCCGGTGCAAGAAGCGGGTGCCCCCCGCTGTCCGCCTGAAACGACCGTCTGAAACGGACGTGGGAACACTGCAACGGTTGTGAGAGAAAAGCAGTATACAATGTGCACAAAAAAATAGAAAAAAGTTTAACGAGTTTGTTCAAACAAATCAGAAAACTTCATATTGTGTTTTGAAGAAATTGATGTTAGTATGAAATCAACGGGGTACAGGTGGGGCCTTATCCCGCCTGCTCTGATGCGGAATTTTGTGAGGAGGAATGGACCAGTATGAATGCGTACGTAACCAGCGTGATCGAGAACGTAAAGAAGAAATACGCGGGAGAACCTGAGTTCGTGCAGACGGTGGAGGAAGTCCTCTCGTCGATCGCGCCCATGGTGGACAAGCACCCTGAGTATGAAAAGGCGGATCTGCTGAATCGGATGGTGGAGCCGGAGCGGATGTTCACCTTCCGTGTGGTGTGGATGGACGACAACGGAAATTACCACACCAATACCGGCTACCGCTGCCAGTTCAATGGCGCTATTGGTCCCTATAAGGGCGGCTTGCGCTTCCAGCCCAACGTCTATCCCGGCATCATTAAATTCCTGGGCTTTGAGCAGATTTTTAAGAACAGCCTCACCGGACTGCCCATCGGCGGAGGCAAGGGCGGCAGCGATTTTGATCCCGCCGGCAAGTCCGACGCGGAGATTATGCGTTTCTGCCAGAGTTTTATGACCGCCCTGTACCGCTACATCGGGCCGGATATCGATGTGCCCGCCGGCGACATGGGCGTGGGAGGCCGGGAGATCGGCTATCTGTATGGACAGTACCGCCGCCTGAAGGGCGTGTGGGAGAACGGCGTGCTGACCGGTAAGGGCTTCTCCTACGGCGGCAGCCTGACCCGCCCCGAGGCCACCGGCTACGGCGCCATGTATTACCTCCAGGAGGTCCTCAACCACGAGGGCGAGGATATCAAGGGCAAGACCATCGCCTGCGCCGGCTTCGGCAACGTGACCTGGGGCATCTGCAAGAAGGCTCACCATTTGGGGGCCAAGGTGGTGACGCTGTCCGGCCCAGATGGCTACATCTACGATCCTGAGGGTGTCAGTTCCTCCATGGAGAAGGTGGACTACCTGGTGGAGATGCGCAACTCCGGCCGCAACAAGGTCAAGGATTACGCGGATAAGTTTGGCGTCCAGTTCTTCCCCGGCGAGAAGCCCTGGGGTGTGAAGGTGGACGTGGTGATGCCCTCCGCCATGCAGAACGACGTGCATATGGAGCACGCCAAGCAGATTGTGGCCAACGGCATCAAGTACTATATTGAGGTGGCCAATATGCCCACCACCAACGACGCGCTCTTCTATCTCATGGAGCAGAAGAACATGATCGTGGCTCCCTCCAAGGCCGTCAACGCCGGCGGCGTGGCCGTCAGCGCTTTGGAGATGAGCCAGAACAGCGAGCGGCTGGTCTGGTCCGCTGAGGAAGTGGATGAGAAGCTGCTGGGCATCATGAAGAACATCCACAGGGTGTCTGTGGAGGCCGCTGAGGAGTATGGCCTGGGCTACAATCTGGTGGCCGGCGCCAACATTGCCGGCTTCAAGAAGGTGGCGGAGGCCATGATGGAGCAGGGTATTTTCTAAGTCGTCCGTGTGACCGCCCCGGGGTATGGCCCCGGGGCGGTTTTTTGCGTCCAGGGGCCGGCAGTGGAAAAAGAGGTGACAAACCCGGCCCTGTTGGATTATAATGGGAACAATCAAAAGAGCAAGGGGGAGTATATCCCATGATGGAGCAGCTGAAAGCGGAGGCCCTGGCCCTGGAGCCGGTCCTGCGCGGCCTATTTGAAACCATTCACCAGACCCCGGAACTCGGCAGGGGGGAGCGGCACACCGCCGGCCTGATCCGCCGCCGGCTGGAGGAACTGGGCCTGGAGGTGACAGCCCTGGCGGACACCGGTACCGTGGGGCTGCTGCGCGGGGGCGGCGGCCCCACCGTGGCCATCCGGGCGGATATGGACGCGCTGCCCGTTGGGGAGGAGACGGGGCTGCCCTATGCCTCCCGGGTGCCGGG
>USMP01000128.1 GCA_900555795.1 uncultured Eubacteriales bacterium | reverse complement strand
TCTCCGGCAGCCGTTCCTTCAGTTCCAAGTCCAGTTCCTGGGCGTCAAAGGAACTAAATCCAGGCGTATCGATGACCTCCGCGCCGCAAGTCAGGCGGTGCAGTTCCACATGGCGCGTGGTATGGCGGCCCCGCCCCAGCTTCTCGCTGACAGTTCCCACCTGCAGGGAGAAATCGGGCTCAATCGCATTTAAAATGCTGGATTTCCCTACGCCCGAGTTCCCTGTAAAGGCAGAAAGCTTGCCAGATATTCTATCCCGAAGTTCTCGCAAGCCCTCTCCTGTTTCAGCACTGACGCACAAGGTAGAAAAGCCCGCTTGACGATAAATCGACGCCAAGCGTTCTCCGGAGGCCAGGTCGCATTTATTGATGCAGATCAGTACCCCGCAGCCCTTCAGGGCCGCGATGGCGGCAACCCGGTCAACGAGGAAGGGATCCGTCACGGGGACGGCCTCAGAGGCCACCACCACCAACTGGTCGATGTTGGCCACAGCAGGCCGGGCGAAGGCGTTTTTCCTGGGTTCCACCTCCCAGACCATGCCGGTTCCCGGCTCCGTCTCCCGGATCTGGACCCAATCCCCCACCAGGGGGCTTAATCCATCCTGACGAAATTTCCCACGGGCCCGGCACTGGATGACCCCACCGTCCCCCGTATCCACATAGTAGAAGCCGCTGAGGGCTTTCCGTATCCTGCCTCTATTCACCGAAGGTCATCACCTCATAGTGCTCCAACACATCATCCACGTAAATGCGCAGTTCATAGCTTCCGGCCTTCTGATAGACGGGAACCTCCAGCAGCCCCTGGGTTCCGGGCAGGTCGCTGGCAAACACCTGGGTGGTATCCAGGAACATCTCCACAAAGACCTCTCCGCTGCTCTCGGGAACGGTGAAGGAGATTACCTTCTCAATAAGCTTCTCACCGTCGCTGTAGGTGAAGGTGACGGTGGTACCCTCGGGCACCGACTCCCCCACGGCCACACTCTGGCTGAGAACCTCCCCAACAGGCTGTGTGCCCTCCACGGGCTCAAATACAGCCAGCAGCTTCAGTTCATCCATCATCCGCTGCACATCCTCCATATCCAGCGTCACACAGGGGGGCATGGTGGAAGACTTAATCTTGGGCCCCTTACTGATAATCAGAGTGACGGTATCCCCCTCCTCCAGCGGTTCCCCAACAGAGGGGACCGTGCGGATCACATATCCGGCCTCAATCTCGTCGGAGTACTCCGGCTCCCCCTCCACCACATTCAGATCCAGCTTACCCAGGTCGTCCCCCTGCTCCAGTGTAACCTTCGCGGTACGGGCCTCCGCGTTGATCAGGTCCGGCATGGCGCCGGAGCGGACGCCCAGGCTGACAGTCACATCAATCTGAATCAGCTGGCCATTGGCAGCGGGCTTTTTCATCCGCCCCTCCTCCGGATCCTGCCTGATAATCTGACCGGCGGGGTACTCGTTGCTGTTCACTGCGGTTGTCTCCACGATGGCAAAGACGCCGACCACCTCCTCCATGGCGGAGGCCTCCTCCACCGTCTTACCCACCACCCTCGGCACCGCATACTCCGGCACCTCCGTCACGGGAAAGCTGCTTATAATGGCGTCATAGATGCGTGTCACGGCAAAATAGCCAACCACCGCACACAGCGCAATCATCAGCAGCATCTTCCACCAATTGCCCCCGCGGTGGTGCTCCTCCTCTTCCTCCTCCTCGTGCCGCAGCGGCGGCGCGGCATGGTGCGGGTTCTGCCGGGACCGCGTCACCGCCACGTTGGGCAGATATTGGGTGGGCTCGTCGTCGGCCGCCCGCTCTGCCTGCAAATCCGCCGGCGTGTAATCGAAGCTGACGCTGGGGTCCTTGCGGAAAGCATCCAGATCCGCCAGCATCTCGTCGGCGGTAGCGTAGCGCATATTCCGGTCCGCCGCCATGGCCTTCATGCAGATCTGCTCCAGAGCCTCAGGAATGTCGGGATCAATTTCCCGGGGGCTGAGCGGTACGGCGGAAAAGTGCTGGATGGCTATGGACACCGGGTCGGAGCCATCAAAGGGCAGGCGGCTGGTGAGCATCTCATAGAGCACCACGCCGGCGGAGTAGATGTCGCTGCGGTTATCGGTGTACTCTCCTTTTGCCTGCTCAGGGGAGATATAATGGACGGAGCCGATAGCCTCGTTGGAGGGGCTTCTCCCGTTGGACAGGCACGCGATGCCGAAGTCCGTCACCTTCACCGTGCCGTCCCGAAGCACCATCATGTTCTGGGGCTTAATGTCTCGGTGGATGATGCCACGGCTGTGGGCGTGGCTGAGTCCCTTCATGATCTGGGTAATAAAGTGCAGGGCCTCGGGCCAATTCAACCTGCCCCGGCGCTCCATATACTGTTTCAGCGTGATGCCATCGATCAGTTCCATGACAATATAGTCCATGTCGCCGCCCCGACTCACGTCGTACACCGCCATAATGTTGGGGTGGGAGAGCATGGCGACAGCCTGGGACTCATCATGAAACCGGCGGCGAAACTCCGCGTCCTCGCTCAGATCCTTTTTCAGCATCTTAATGGCCACCAAGCGGTTGAGCCGGTGGCACTTGGCCTTGAATACCACCGCCATGCCGCCTGTGCCGATGACCTCCAGAATCTCGTACCGGTTGTCCAGCATCTTTCCTATGTATCGTTCCATAGTCAGGTGTCCTCTCTTCCTTGGTACTTGCCGGGAGTGTCCATCACAGCTGCTGGAGCAGCACGGCGGTGACATTGTCCGCGGCGCCGCGCTCCTTGGCGATGGCCAAAAGCCGGTCTAAACAGGTGTTGATGGGGGCGCTGCTAAGCACCTCCCGCTCCATCTCCTGATCCGTGGCAGTCTCAATAAGGCCGTCGGTGCAGAGAAGGATAAAGTCTCCGGCGGCCAGGGACACCCGGTAGCTGTCCCCCATGGCCTCCCGTTCCGGCCCCAGGGCACGGGTGATCAAATTGCGGTCCGGGTGGCTGCGGGCCTCCTCGGCGGTGATATTCCCCATATCCACCAGCCGTTCCACCAGGGAGTGGTCCTTGGTGACGCGGCTGAGACCGCCCCCCTCCCCGCCTCGGATCAGGTACGCCCGGCTGTCCCCCACATTAGAGATCAGAGACTCCCCCCCCCAGGTGATGGCGGAAACCAGCGTAGTCCCCATGCCGTGGAGGGCCGGGTCCTCACAGGATCGCTCATAGACGGCGCTGTTGGCGGTGGTGATGGCAAAATCCGCCACCTCCTGCACCTGCTCCGCCGTCATATCCCGGCGCAGGTTGCCCAGGCAGGAGGACACAAAGATGTCCACTGCCAGGCGGGAGGCCAGCTTTCCCCCCTTGGGGCCGCCCATCCCGTCGCACACCACGCATATGGTATGCCCGGTCTCCTCGCTGAGGCTGCGCCGGACCGTGGCGGTGACCCCCTGCTTCTCCAGCCGCTCCTGAAACTGACGAATGCGGCGGCTGGGCTTCAGCGGACTCTCCGCCACATCGTTCAGTGGGATCAAATTCACATGTCCCGGCATCCCCCTCAATTTCTGAACAATCCGATCCGCCTGCCAGTCGCTGTCGTTGACGCCGTCGATCATGGCATACTCAAAGCTGATGCGCCGCCCTGTCTTTTGAAAGTAAGCGTGGCAGGCCGCAAACAAATCCTCCACATCGTACGCCCGGTTCACCGGCATGATCCTGCTGCGGGTCTCGCTGTCCGGCGCATGAAGGGATACGCTGAGTGTCAACTGCAGTTCCTCCTCCGCCAGGCGGCGGATTCCCGGCAGGATGCCACAGGTGGAGAGACTGATATGGCGCATGCCAATATAGAGCCCATCCGGGTGGTTCACCAGTTCCAGGAACCGGAGCACGTTGTCCAAATTGTCCAGGGGTTCTCCGATCCCCATGAGTACGATGTTGCTGACGGAGAGGCCGCTGTCCAGCTGGGTAAATATCACCTGATCCAGCAGTTCCGACGGCCGCAGATCCCGCACCTTGCCGCCAATGGTGGAGGCACAGAAGGCACAGCCCATACGGCAGCCAACCTGGCTGGAGATACAGACCGTATTGCCGTGGTGGTACTGCATGAGCACCGTCTCTATGCAGTTGCCGTCCATAAGCCGCCACAGGTACTTTACCGTGCCATCCAGCCGGGAGACTTGCTTGCGTTCCACCTGGAGGGCATCAATGTAGTAGAGACCCGCCAGCTTCTCCCGCAGGGGCTTGGAGAGATTGCTCATCTCCTCAAAGGAGGCAGCGCCCCGGTGGAGCCAGGAGAAGATCTGCTTTCCCCGGAAGGCCGGCTCCCCCAGCCGGGCCAAAGCCCCGGTGAGTTCCTCCAGGGTCATGGATTTGATATCCTCTTTCATAACTTCCTCAGCTTACACACATAAAAGCCGTCGGTGCCGTGGCGCTGCGGCCACAGAGTAACGGTGCCCTCCGTCTGTCCCGCCGGTCCCGGCAGGAGAAAGGGCTCTCTGGCAAAATCGCCGTGACCGGCGAGAAACGCCTCCACTACCGCTTCATTTTCCTCGGGGAGAATGGTGCAGGTGGAGTAGAGCAGTACACCGCCCGGGCGGACATAGCGGCTGGCATTATCCAAAATGGCCCCCTGAATAGGCGGCAGCGCCGCCAGAGCGACGGGGTCCTTATAGCGAATATCCGGCTTCTTGCGGATAATGCCCAGGCCGGAGCAGGGTACGTCACAAAGTACCAGATCAAAAGCCCCATTCCAGGCGGGATCATTGCTCCGACCGTCCCGAACCGCCGTCTCCACACAGGTGACGCCCAGCCGGGCTCCATCCCGGGCCATGGCCTCCAGCTTTTTGGGATGGATGTCGCAGGAAATAATGTGCCCCTGGTTTTCCATCGCTATGGCACAGGCAAAGGACTTCCCCCCGGGGGCGGCGCATACGTCCAACACACGGTCCCCAGGCCTGGGCCCGGCGGCCAGAACCGCCAGCCTGGCGGCGGCATCCTGAACCTGGAACCATCCCGCCTGGAAGGCCCGGTCCTCCTCCAGGCTTCCGCCGCCCGTCAGGAAGAAGC
>USMP01000127.1 GCA_900555795.1 uncultured Eubacteriales bacterium | reverse complement strand
CTTATTATGAGGAGCTGGGAACAACTCTTGGAGAGGCTCTTCTTGCACCTACAAGAATCTATGTAAAAGCACTTAAAAGCATCAAAAATGCAGGTGTTACAGTAAAAGCATGCAGCCATATCACAGGTGGCGGATTCTACGAAAATATTCCTAGAATGCTTCCAGAAGGTGCTCGTGCTGTTGTAAAGAAAGACAGCTACGAAGTACCAGCTATTTTCCGTCTCCTTGCAAAAGAAGGCAATATTGCAGAAGAAATGATGTACAATACATACAACATGGGTATCGGTATGATGCTCGCACTTGATCCAAAAGATGCAGAGAAAGCAATTGAGGCATTGAAAGCTGTTGGTGAAGAAGCTTACGTTGTTGGCTCTGTTGAAGCAGGAGAAAAGGGAGTGACATTATGCTGAAAATCGGCGTAATGGTGTCCGGAGGCGGCACCAATCTCCAGGCGCTTATTGACGCGCAGGGACGGGGAGAGCTGAAAAACGGTGTCATCGCCGCCGTGATCTCCTCCCGCGCCGACGCTTTTGCTCTGGAACGGGCCGCCCGGGCCGGTATCCCCGGCTATGTGGTCTCCCGGAAGGACTACGGCTCCAACCGGGAGATGACCGCCGCCCTGGTGGAACAGCTGCAAAGCAGAGGAATCGAGATGGTGGTGCTGGCAGGATTTTTAAGCATCCTGTGTAAGGACATGGTGCAGGCGTATCCGAACCGCATCATCAACGTCCATCCGTCCCTGATCCCTTCCTTCTGCGGCGCGGGCTATTACGGCCTGCATGTCCACGAAAAAGCTCTGGACTATGGCGTCAAGGTCACCGGCGCCACCGTCCATTTCGTCAACGAGGAGCCGGACGGCGGTCCCATCGTACTGCAAAAGGCGGTGGACATCCGGGAGGACGACACGCCGGAGACGCTCCAGCGCCGGGTCATGGAGCAGGCGGAGTGGCAGCTTCTGCCCCAGGCGGCGGAACAGGTGGCCCGCACTCTGCTCCGGGCGGACCCAGTATAAGGAGGAAACACCACATGGATATTTACGCCATCAACGACCTGGGCCGGCTGCTGGCCCAGAACAGCTACCCCGGCCGGGGCATCGTGGCCGGCAAGAGCGCCGACGGAAAAAGCGCCGCCGTGGCTTACTTCATTATGGGCCGCAGCGAGAACAGCCGCAACCGCATCTTTGAGACCACGGAGGACGGCATCCGCACTCGGGCCTTCGATGAGAGCAAGCTCTCCGATCCCAGCCTCATTATCTACCACCCGGTTCGCCGCCTGGGGGACACCCTCATCGTCACCAACGGCGACCAGACCGACACCCTTCGGGACGGCCTGCGCTCCGGCAAGACCTTCGGCCAATCCCTGAAAAGCCGCCGCTTTGAGCCGGACGGCCCCAATTGGACCCCCCGCATCAGCGCCATTCTCACCTTTGCCGGCGGGGACTTTGACTACCACATGTCCATTCTGAAGAGCGCCGACGCCGCGGGCAGCGCCTGCAACCGCTTCACCTTCGCCTATGAGAGCTTGGCGGGCCTGGGCCACTTTATCCACACCTACGTCACCGACGGCAGCCCCATTCCCACCTTCCAGGGGGAGCCGGAGCGCCTCGCCATCGGCAGCGACCCCGAGGCGTTCACCCGCATGATCTGGGAGAACCTCAACGACGCCAACAAGATCTCCCTCTACACCAACTGGATCGACCTGGCCACCGGCCGCGAGCAGGTCCGGATCATCAACAAGCACCAGTAAGGAGGCCCCCATGGAACGAAACCGCGACGGCTATGTCTCCCCCCTCTCCACCCGCTACGCCAGCCGGGAGATGCAGTACCTCTTCTCTGAAAACCACAAATTCCGCACCTGGAGGCGGCTGTGGATCGCTCTGGCCAAGTCGGAGCGGCAGCTGGGCCTTCCCATCACCGAAGAGCAGATCCGCCAGCTGGAACAGCACGCCGAGGACATCAACTACGACGTGGCCGAGGCCCGGGAAAAGCTGGTCCGCCACGACGTGATGAGCCACGTCTACGCCTACGGCCGGCAGTGCCCCGCCGCCGAGGCCATTATCCACCTGGGCGCCACCTCCTGCTATGTGGGGGACAACACGGATCTTATCATCCTGCGGGACGCGTCAAAGCTGGTGCTGCGCAAGGCGGTACAGGTGCTGCGCAACCTCTCCGCCTTTGCCCGGCAGTACAAGGACCTGCCCTGCCTGAGCTACACCCACCTCCAGCCCGCCCAGCTGACCACCGTGGGCAAGCGGGCCACCCTATGGATGAACGAACTGGTGATGGACATTGAGAACCTGGAGTACCAGGCATCCGCCCTGCGCCTGCGGGGCGTGAAGGGCACCACCGGCACCCAGGCCAGCTTTATGGAACTGTTTGAAGGGGATGAGGAGAAGGTAAAGGCCCTAGACAAGCTGGTGGCGGAGCAGATGGGCTTTGACCGGTCCGTGGCCGTCTGCGGCCAGACTTACTCCCGGAAGGTGGACGCCAGCTTCCTGGCGGCCCTCTCCGGCTTCGCCCAGTCCGCCTGCAAGTTTGCCAACGACCTGCGCATCCTCCAGTCCTTTGAGGAACTGGAGGAGCCCTTCGAGAAAAACCAGATCGGCTCCTCCGCCATGCCCTACAAGCGCAACCCCATGCGCTCTGAGCGGATCTGCGCCCTGGCCCGCTATGTCATCCAGGACGCGGTCAACCCCGCCATGACCGCCGCCACCCAGTGGATGGAGCGGACGCTGGACGACAGCGCCAACAAACGCATCGCCGTCAGCGAGGCCTTCCTGGCGGTGGACGCCATCCTGGAAATCTATATCAACGTCACCGCCGGCCTCGTGGTCTACGACCGGGTGGTCCGCCGCCGGGTGATGGAGAAGCTGCCCTTTATGGCCACGGAGAACATCATGATGGAGGCCGTCAAGCGGGGCGGCAACCGCCAGCAACTCCACGAGGCCCTGCGGGAACACTCCCACGCCGCCGCCCGGAAGGTGAAGCTGGAGGGCGGGGTCAACGACCTCATTGACCGCATCGTGGCGGACCCGCTTTTTCCCCTGACCCGGGATGAGATTGAGGAGCAGATGGCCCCGGAGCGGTACGTGGGGCGGGCTCCCAGCCAGGTAGCGGAGTTTTTGGAGAGTGAAATCGCCCCCATTCTCTCCCGCTATCCCCAGGAGCAGCTGCACGCAGAACTGAACGTATAAAGTCACAAAGACAGAACCGACAGAAAAGGAGAGCGCCATGAAAGAACTGGAACTGAAATACGGCTGTAACCCCAATCAGAAGCCCGCCCGTCTGTTTATGCGGGACGGCAGCGACCTGCCCATTCAGGTGTTGAACGGCAAGCCCGGCTATATCAACTTCCTGGACGCCTTTAACGCCTGGCAGCTGGTGAAGGAACTGAAGGAGGCCCTGGGGCTTCCCGCCGCCACCTCCTTTAAGCACGTCTCCCCCACCTCCGCCGCCGTGGGCCTGCCCCTCAGCGACAAATTGAAGCGGGCCTGCTTTGTGGACGACGTGCCGGAACTGGACGCAAGCCCCCTGGCCGCCGCCTACGCCCGGGCCCGGGGAACCGACCGGCTCTGCTCCTTCGGGGACTGGGCCGCCCTCAGCGACGTGTGCGACGCCGCCACCGCAAAGCTGATCCAGCGGGAGGTGTCCGACGGCGTCATCGCCCCCGGCTACACCGACGAGGCCCTGGCCATCCTCAAAACCAAGCGGAAGGGCGGCTACAACATCGTCCGGATCGACCCGGACTATGTCCCCGCCTCCCAGGAGACCAAGGACGTGTACGGCATCACCTTCGAACAGGGCCGCAACAATTTCAAGATCGGCCCCCACCTGCTGGAAAACATTGTCACCGCCAACAAGGACCTGCCGGAGAGTGCCAAGCGGGATCTGACCGTGGCTCTGATTACCCTCAAGTACACCCAGTCCAACTCCGTCTGCTACGCCGTGGACGGCCAGGCCATCGGCGTGGGCGCCGGCCAGCAGAGCCGCATCCACTGCACCCGCCTGGCGGGCACCAAGGCGGACACCTGGTTCATGCGCCAGCACCCCAAGACCCTGGCGCTGCCCTTCCTGCCCACCCTGGGCCGCCCGGAGCGGGACAATGTGGTGGACGGCTACATCAACGGCAATGAGGAGGACGTGTGCGCCGAGGGCAACTGGCAGAAGTACTTCACCGCCCGCCCCGCCCCCCTGACCGACCGGGACCGCCAGGCCTGGCTGGACACCTTCAACAACGTGGCCCTGGGCTCCGACGCCTTCTTCCCCTTCCCCGACAGCATCCAGCGGGGCCGCCACAGCGGCGTGCGCTACATTGCCCAGCCCGGCGGCTCCATCCGGGACGACCAGGTCATTGCCAAGTGCGATGACTACGACATGGTTATGGCCTTTACCGGTATGCGTCTGTTCCACCACTAAGGCCGGCTTCAAAGTCCCCCCCTTCGTCCGCGGCGCGAAACTCTGCGAGGCGCTTTCCCGCCCCGCAGAGTTTCGCGTCCTGACGCCCAAATCAATAGAGAGGTATTTCTGGTATGAACATTATGGTAATCGGCGGCGGCGGCCGCGAGCACGCCATGATTCAAAAGCTGCGGGAGGACCCCAGATCGGAGACCATCTACGCTCTGCCCGGCAACGGCGGCATTGCTAAGGACGCGACCTGCGTAGATATTGCGGCGAAGGATGTGGAAGGCGTGGTTGCCTTCGCAAAGGAAAAGGGCATTGATTTTGCTGTTGTTGCACCGGATGATCCTTTGGTTCTGGGTATGGTGGATGCGCTGAACGCAATCGGTATTCCTTGCTTCGGGCCTGATAAAAAGGCGGCAATTCTGGAGGGCAGCAAGGTGTTCTCCAAAAATCTGATGAAAAAATACGGCATCCCCACAGCGGCGTATGAAGTGTTTGATGATATGGAAAAGGCGTTGGCTTATCTCGAAACCGCACCTCTGCCGACCGTTGTGAAGGCGGATGGTCTGGCACTGGGTAAAGGCGTTATCATTGCAGAAACAAAGGAGCAGGCACAGGATGCGGTGCGCTC
>USMP01000126.1 GCA_900555795.1 uncultured Eubacteriales bacterium | reverse complement strand
CCAGCCATAACCCCAAGGAGTACAACGGCTACAAGGTCTACTGGGCCGACGGAGCACAGCTGCCCCCCCACCACGCTGAGGCCATTGCCCGGGAACTTGCCAAGATCGACATCTTCACCGGCATAAAGGCCATGCCCTATGACCAGGCGGTGGCAGAGGGACTGATTACGGTGCTGGGCACGGAAACGGACGAGGCCTTCCTCCAGGAGGTTATGGCCATGGTCACAGACCCCGACGCCATCCCCACCGTGGCGGACCGCTTTAAGCTGGTGTATACCCCCTTCCACGGCTGCGGCTACCAGCTGGTGCCGGAGGCACTGAAGCGGGCGGGCATCCGGCACCTTTTATGTGTGCCGGAGCAGATGGTCATTGACGGCAGCTTCCCCACAGTAGTCTCCCCCAACCCGGAGAATCCGGAGGGCTTTTACCTAGCCATCGATCTGGCCAAGGCAAACGACGTGGACTTTATCCTGGGCACCGACCCGGACAGCGACCGGGTGGGCATCATGGTCCGGGGCAGGGACGGCGCCTACCACGCCGTTACCGGCAACCAGACCGGCGTGCTGCTTTTGGACTACCTGCTGGGCGCCATGAAGCGCACCGGGAAGCTGCCGGAAAACGCGGTGGCCCTGAAGACCATTGTCACCACGGAGATGGCCCGGGCTGTGGCGGAGCACTACGGCGTCCGCTGCTTTGACACCTTTACGGGCTTTAAATTCATGGCGGAAAAGAAAAATGCCCTGGAGGAGAGCGGCCAGGGCAAGGTGGTGTTCTCCTATGAGGAGAGTTATGGCTACATGCTGGGGGACTATGTGCGGGACAAGGACGCCGTCACCGCCTCCCTGCTGCTGACCGAGATGGCCGCCTACTACGCCGGCCGGGGAATGACCGTGCTGGACGCGCTGGAGGCCCTCTACGCCAAGTACGGCTGCTACGGGGAGCAGACCCACAATCTGGTCATGCCCGGCCTGGACGGCCTGAAGAATATGGCCCGGCTCATGGCCTCCCTGCGGGAGGCGCCCCCCACCCAGATCGGCGGCGTGGCGGTGCGGCAGTTCAAGGACTACGCGGATGGCAGCGTAGTGGACTGCGCAACCGGGGAGCGGAGCACCATGGAACTGTCCGGCTCCAACGTGCTGCGTTTTGAGTTGGCGGACGGCACCAGCATTTTGGTCCGCCCCTCCGGCACGGAGCCCAAGATCAAGGTATACGTGCTGACCAAGGGCGCCAACCCCGCCCAGCGGGATGAGAATCTGGACAAATACAGCCATTGGGTGGCCGCACTGAACTAGCGGCACAGCGTCAAGCGGAGGGGGCGGGCCCGGCCCGTCCCCTCCGCGCAATGAGGAGGCAATATGGAACGATTGGATGAACTGAACCGGCAGCTGCGCCAGCTGGTGGATCAGATGGCCCGGCGGCACAAGGTAAAAGCGATGGTGGAGCAGCTGGAGGGCCGGCAGCTGGACCTCGCCTCCCAGGCCCGGCAGCTGAAGGAGCAGACCTACCGGGAACAGCTGGATGTAGACCGGCTGGAGGGCTTCAGCCTGGCAAAGCTGTTCTATCAACTGTCCGGACGTCTGGATGAGCAGTTGGAGAAGGAGGAGGCGGAGGCCTGTGCCGCCGCCCTGCGCTATGACGCCAAGCGGCGGGAACTGGAAACCGTGGAGCGGGATTTGGCGGACCGCCGGCGGGAACTGGACAGCCTGGAAAACTGCCAGGAAACCTACCAGCGGCTGCTGGAGGAAAAGGCGGCGGTGATGAAGTCCATGAACGCCTACTACGGGGACCGTATCTGCGCCCTGGAGGAGCGCATCACCTACTTAGGCGCCCAGGACCGGGAGATCCAGGAGGCCATTCAGGCCGGTCAGGCCGCTCTGGTGGACATCGACGCCATCCAGGGCTCCCTCTCCTCCGCCGAGGGCTGGGGCACCTTTGACCTGCTGGGAGGCGGCCTGATCAGCGACATCGCCAAGCACTCCCACCTGGATGAGGCCCAGCGGCAGGTGAACGCTCTCCAGCGCTCCCTGTCCCGGTTCCGCACGGAACTGGCGGATGTGGCCATTCAGGCGGATTTGCGGATTCAGGTGGACGGCTTCCTCCGCTTCGCCGACTACTTTTTCGATGGGATCTTTGCCGACTGGGCCGTTATGGACCGTATTCGCAACTCCAAAAATCAGGTGGCGGACGTGGAGCGCTCCGTCCGCTCCGTCCTGGACCGCCTGAACCGCTCCCTTTCCGCCAGCCGGCAGGAGCGGGAGGCGAAAAAGCGGGAACTGGACGAATTGGTTCTCCAGGCGTAGCATGGTATACACCGGGACGGACACAGCGCGGTTCGGGGCGGGTGGGCTGCCCCGGCCCCCTGGTCCCGCAGGCAGCGAACCCCCGGGGAATGGCCGCGGCCATTCCCCGGGGGTTCTTTTGGGTGGAACCTACTCCCCCATCCGCTTAATAACCTTTGCCCGGTTCGCCGGATCGGAAAAATACGCGTATGTAGCCGCCGGCACCAGAGGCTCCATCTCCTGCCAACGGCCCTGCCGCAGCAGCTGGCGCACCGCTGTGGCGCTTACCGGCCGCCCCGCCTCCTCCATCCGGGCGATCTCCACCAGTTCCACTCCCCGTTCCGGCAGTTCCCGGGCCATGGCGCGGTTATAGGCGGAAGTAACGGGACAGTAAGGCTCCGTTCCCACAAACCGCCGGGTAATTCCCAGCTGGCGGGCCAGACGGCAGAACACAGCAATGTCCAGTTCCGTCCAGACCGACGGGGCGGCGGATTTGTCCTTGAGGAAGTAGTCCGGGAAGGTGGCCGAGGAAATCAAATACCGGGAGGTACCCGCCACCGCTAGATTGGGCCGCCCGGCCACCGCCGTCTCCACAATTTTCAGCCGGTCCGCCGCCGGCACGGCGCTGCGGTCCTCGGAGACGACAAAAAGATACAGAAAGTCGCACCGCGCCGCCGCCTGCTCAATGAGGTACAGGTGGCCCCGGGTCATGGGGTTGCAGTTCATCACCGCCGCCCCCACGGTTCCCCGGGCTTCATCCCGCCGGACCTGGCTGACCCAGGCGTCGAAGCCCCCCCGCCGGTCCTCCATCAGCAGCACATTCGCCGTCCTTGCTACCTCGCAGAAGCCCAGAGCGCTGAACTGGGCCCAATTGGCGGGCTTTGTGTAGAGGAAAAGCCGCCGGACGCCCCGGCTCAGCGCCTCCCGCCGCAGCGCTGTAAGGAGGGAGGCGGTAAGCCCCTCCCCCTGAAGAGCCGGATCCACCGCCACACACTTGATAACATCCCCCTGCAGGGACCCGGCGGCCACAATCTCATCCCCGCTGCTGCGGATGGTGGCCGTATACGTAATCCCCGGATCATAGGTCAGCCCCATGCGCAATAAAAAGGCCCGCAGCTTCTCCAGCTGCGCCCCCTGAAAGGGGCTGCCCGACTGCTCATAATACCCGTACTCCATCGTTAAACTCCTCTCCCGCCGGGCCGGCCCGCCAAGCCGCCCAGCGCCATGGTCCCCGCAAATACCAACAGATAAGCCACCATCTCCCTACTGTGGGCCAGCAGGGACGCCATCACCATGAAGGCGCAGCCCGCCAGCGCCAGCGCCGGCAGAAGAAAGCGTTTCAGCCAGCCCAGTCCCCGCCCCCGCGCCATCAGGCCCAGAAAAATGGGGACATACATACCGTAAAGGGTGATGATCGGCAACTCCGAACTGTCAAAGTCCAGAAAGCCCGGCAGCCTCTCCCCGGCGTGGGCCCAGTAGTGGACCAGCCACAGCGCCGCCAGCGCTAGGCCTGCCGCCGCTGAACGACTCGGCATCCCCTTGACCGGGCTCAGCCGGGCAAAGGAGGCGGGCCGCGGCCCTTCCCCCCGGACCGCCAGGGCGTACAGCCCCCGGCAGTTGGCCATGGTCAGGCCGTTGAGGCCTCCCAGGCAGGACACCACCACCAGCGCCAGCACCCACTGGCCTGCGGCGGCGCCGAACAGGGTCTGAAACGCCAGCTGAGCCGCCCCCGGGCCCGCCGCCAGCAGCGCCCCGGTGGGAACCGCTCCCGCCAGGCCCACATAATAGCCCATATAGACCCCCATGACCACCAGGGACCCCGTCGCCAGCGCCACGGGCAGATCCCGCCGGGGCCGCCGCAGTTCCCCGCTGATGGAGGCGGCGATGATCCACCCCTCATAGGCAAAGGCCACCGACACCATAGCCGGCAGCAGGCCCTCCATGCCTTGGCCGGACGCCTGTCCGGCAGCCACATTTTCCGCCAGGAGGCCGCTTGAAAGCCCCCGGGCAATCCCCACCACCCCCAGCAGCACCAGCGGCGCCAGCTTCACCGCCGCGACCCCCACCTGGAGCCGCCCTGCCACAACCGGGGCGGCGGCGTTCAGTCCGGCGGCGGCACAGAGCAGTATTCCCGCCAGGGCCAGGAGACCCAGGCCCTCCAGCGTCCAGCCCAGCAGCTGGCACAGGTAGCGGGCGGAGGCCCAGGCCAGCACCGCCGTCAGTGTAGGATAATAGATCACCGCCAGAAACCAGCCCACCCAGTACCCATAGCGGGGAGACACCATGGCTGCCGCGTAGTCCGCCGCTCCGCCGGCGCCCCCCTGCCGTGCGGCCACCACGGCAAAGGCACCAGCTGAAGTCAGCATGACCGCTCCCGCCAGCGCCCAGGCGGCCGCGCCCACACGGATATCCCCTCCGGTGGCCGCCAGCACCGCCTCCGCTTTAAAGAACACACCGGAGCCGATGACAATGCCCACCACCATGGCCGTGGCCGTAGGCAGGCCATACTTTTTCTCCAGCCGGTTTTCCATACGGGCATCCTCTCCCACAGGTCTTTTCAAGCGCCCCGGCTTGTGCTACACTGGTGACAGCCGGGGCGCCCGTGGTGTTAAACCTGCCCATAATTACCCTGATTATACCGTTTCCCCGGAAAAAACGCAAGCTGGAAGGAGAACAAAGCCTATGCAGAGCGGCACTATATCCCTGGACCTCCACGGCATGACCTGCTACCAAGCCCAGGTTGCCATTGACGCAGCCCTGCGCCGGGCCGGCGGCTACGTATACCGGGTGCAGCTGA
>USMP01000125.1 GCA_900555795.1 uncultured Eubacteriales bacterium | reverse complement strand
GACTCGAACACACGACCTGCTGATTACGAATCAGCTGCTCTACCGACTGAGCTATACCAGCATAATTTCTGTAGAAAACTCCGCCGCAGATCAAAGATACCTATCCATCAGGAGGGATCCGCAACAGTGATATGATACCATAACTTTTTCCGCTCGTCAAGACTGTGTTTTTCGATTCACCCTTTCCACTTCTGTGATAACTATCCGTATTTTTGCAGTCTCCCTTGCAGAATGGGCCGTCAAATTCTGCATATCTCCTCCGGGATGCGACCGGCTCCGATCCAATTCCCCATTCGCCACTCATCGACAAAATTCCACAATTTTGTAAAATCAGAGAAAAAAAGAAACAATTTATTGCCGTTTTTTTAGCTGACCACCCGTTCGACAGGTTCACATAAATTTCGGGATAATTTCTCTCTACAACAAGTTATACACATTATCCACACGGTTTTCCACATTCAATTTCCCCTGTATTTACAATGGTTTAATTCTGTTTTTCCATTTTTTTACAGGCCGCCTAACCCCCAATTGCTTCCTCTTCTCCCACCGCCAAATTGTTTACATAACGACATTTTATTCATCTATTCACAATTTCCCCGGTTTTCCCGTTTCCATAACGCAATACGGCGGACCAATTCCTGCGTGGGCGGCAAAAGAGAGCCGGAGCGACACCCGCCCCGGCTCTCTCCCCTATATCTCCAGATTGGCATAGGCGTTGAGGCTGCTGTCACCCCGGACGCCGGATAAATACTCATAGTATGCCTGACTGCCAATCATAGCGCCGTTATCACCGCAGAGCCGAAGCGGCGGCAGGAACAGCCGCAGGCCATTCTCCCGACAGGCTTGCTCCAGATCCCTCCGGATGCGGCTGTTGGCTGCCACACCCCCCGCAGCCACCAGAGTGTGGTGCCCGCAGCGGCGGGCAGCCTCCATGGCCCGGGGCACCAACTCCCCGCTGATGGCGGCGGCCACTGAGGCGGCCAAGCTGGAGCGGTCCAAGCCCGTCCCCTTCTGCTGGGTGTTATGGACCAGATTCACCGCAGCCGTCTTCAGTCCGGAGAAGGACATGTCCAGATCATTTCCCGCCACCTTGGCCCGGGGCAGGGGGTATTTAGTGTCGTCGCCCCCCTGGGCCAGATCCTGCATGGGCTTACCGCCTGGGTAGGGCAGCCCCAGAACCCGGGCAATCTTGTCAAAGCACTCCCCCGCCGCGTCGTCCCGGGTGGCCCCCAGAATGGACATGTCCGTGTATCCCCGGACGTCCACCAGCATGGAGTTGCCGCCGGAGATGCAGAGAGCCAGGAAGGGCGGCTCCAGTTCAGGGAAGGCGATGTAGTTGGCGGCGATGTGGCCCCGGAGGTGGTGAACCGGGATCAGGGGCTTTCCAAGGGCGTAGGCCACTGACTTGGCAAAGTTCACCGCCACCAGCAGGGCCCCGATAAGGCCGGGGCCGTAGGTGACGCCCACGGCGTCGATATCCCCACGGCTCACCCCGGCGTCTGCCAGGGCCTTGTCTGTCAGGCCCGCGATGGCCTCCACATGCTTCCGGGAGGCGATCTCCGGCACCACACCGCCGTAGAGGGCGTGCATGTCCGCCTGGGACAATATGGCGTCGCTGAGAACCTGTCGCCCGTCCCGGACCACCGCCACGGCAGTTTCGTCACAGGAGGACTCAAAGGCTAAAATGAGCATATCCGTTCCCTCCTCTGGGAATTCTTTGAATGTCCGCTTACAGCAGCTGGTAAAAAAGGCCATGCTCCGTGCAGTACCACAGCAGCGTTCCGTGGCCACAGGCGGGAATTCGTACCTGAAGGTCCCACTCCGGGTATTGCCGGATCAGTTGGACCCGATCCCCCGTGGCCAGGGCCACAAAGGAGATATGGTGGTCCTTGGTCATAGGGTGGTCGGACGTGATAAACCACTCATCCTCCACCTTTTCCACCGCCAGTTTTTCTCCCGCCGCCTTTCGGGGCGTCAGCGCCGCCAGCGTCCGGCCGCAGCAACTCAGGGATCCCTCGCCGGTGGTCATGGTAATGCCCCCGCATTGGGGGCACACATAATACTTTGCTTTTTTCATATTTCCTCCCGCATCGTCCTCCGGAGGCAGGTCGCCGGCCAGCAGGGCGGACAAATCCACCCCCAGCGCGGCGGACAAATCCGTCAGCAGGGACACATCCGGGCAGCCCAGCCCTCGTTCCCACTTGCTTACCGCCTTATCTGTTACCTGCAACCGATCCGCCAGTTCCCGCTGGGTCATGCCCCGCTCCCGGCGCAGGCGTCCGATCAGCCCGCCGATTTTGCCACAGTCCATCGCGCGCCGCCTCCTTCTCACATATGTCCGGGCCTGAGCCCGTCCTGTCTATCCTAGCGGGAAAAAGCGCCTCCGGCAACCGACGCTCCGTAGAGTTTACCGCCTCTCCAGCCCCAGGGCGGATGTCAGAAACTCCAGCCGGGCTTGGGCAAAGTCTCTGGCCAACACCTCGTCGGCGGCGGAGAGTTGGTTTTCCCGGCTCTCCACAAAGTATGTGCCGGTGGCGGGCCGGATGGAGATGCTGTCCAGAGGCCAGCCGGGGGTGCGGACGGGATGGGGCTTGTCCACCATGCAGAAGGCGTACACATCGTTCACCGGGCCGTCATCCATGAAGCCGCTGACCACACCGCGGTTGCAGACTGCGTAGCCATCCTGGTACCAGCAGGTCATCCGCCCTCCCAGTTCATGGGCCAGGGCGCTGTAGTGGGCGATCATCTCCTCATCGGACATAGCGGTGCCGTCGGGGCGGCGGCGGACGGTGAGTCCCGGCTGCCGGGGATCATCCAGGGGCAACTCCCGAATATACAGGGCGCTGTCCGCCGCCAGCACATAGTCGCAGAAGCGGCCGTAAAAGGCCGCCTTGGCCAGGGCGTTCTCCAGAGGGCTGCGCCCGCTCTCATCGGGCAGCTTCTCCACCCCCAGATCCCCCAGGGTTAAATATGTGATGTCATACCCCTCCAGAATATGGGCAAAGTAGGCGGCCTTGGAGGGATTTGTGGTCCCCAGCAGCAGGTCCATTGTCACTCCTCCGTCCAGTCGGTGAGGGGCCAGGGCTCCTCGCCGGGTGCCAGGGGGATCTGAATATACCGGTCATACCGCTCCCGGCCAAACTGCTGGAGATAGATCTCCTGGTGCTTGCGGAGAATCTCCTCCTCCGCCGGCATGGGCTCCGCCCAGCAGAGTGTTTTGTAGTGCACGCCGAACAGGGCGCAGTCGTAGCCAAGAAACGCCGCGCCGTTACGGGCGTAAAAGCCCAGACGGCGGCAAATCAGCCCATCCCGCTCCGCATCCCCGGTGGGGGCCTCCGACTCCGCAAGCAGCACCATGTCCGCCGGGTAGTGGTCCCGCACCGCCTGCAGCAGCTTGCTCCCCACACCGCCGTTGCGCTGCCCGGCGGGAACACACAGGTAATCGATGAGAATATAGCGGCCACCCAGGTGCTTCCACAGCAGCATGTAGCCCAGCTGCTGCCCATCCTCCCCCTCCAGGCACAGCGGGTCGTAGATCCCCCGCTCCCGCATGGCCTCCATTGCTCCCAGAGGCTTCAGTTCCGCCGGGGGGAAGGCGGAACTGAGATGGTGCTGATAGACCCCGGCCAGTTCTTCCGGGGACAGTGTACGCAGTTTCATGTGGCAAACTCCCGTGTCATAATGATAGCATCCTCCCGGGGATGCTCGTAGTAGTTTTTCCGGCGGCCCGCCTCCACATACCCGTGCCTGGCGTAAAGCCCCCGGGCGGCGGTATTGGAGGCCCGGACCTCCAGCGTCAGAAACGCCATGCTTCTGCCCTCGGCAAAGCGGCGGAACACATCCAGCAGCTGGGAGGCGATTCCCTGGCGGCGGTATTCCGGCCGGACGGCCACATTGGTGATGTACCCCTCGTCCAGCACCACCAGAAGGCCCGCATAGCCCAGCACTGTACCGTCCTCCCCCAGGGCCACCAGGGTGGCGGCACACTCGTTTTCCAAATGCTCAGAGAGCATCCGCCGGGACCAGGGGTCCGTAAAGCACTGTCGCTCCAGTTCCGCCACCTGGTCCAGATGCTCCGCCGTCATGGGAACAATATCGTACTGCATAGATATCTCCTTCGGTTGATTGGGCAGAAGACGTGGCCGCCGGGATCCGGCGGCCACAGAATGTCTTACCCGTTGCGCCCGCAGCAGTGCTTGTACTTCTTTCCGCTGCCGCAGGGGCAGGGATCGTTGCGGCCTACTTTCTGCACCCGGCGGGGCTGCTTTTTCACAGTGCCGTCGCCCCGGCCCTCGGTGATGCCGGTGGCCACCCGCTCCCGCTTGACCTCCTCGTTGCTCTTCAGCCGCACGGAGTACAGCCGGCGCACCGTCTCCTCCTGGATGGCGGCGATCATCTCCTCAAACATGTGCAGGCTCTCCTGCTTGTAGGCGTCCACGGGGTTGGCCTGGGCGTAGGCCCTGAGGCGGATACCCTGGCGCAGCTCCTGCATAGCGTCGATGTGGTCCATCCAGTACTCGTCCACCACCCGCAGCATAACCACCCGCTCCAGTTCCCGCATGACGGCGGGCGTTACCTCCCGCTCCTTGGCGGCGTAGACCTCCATGGCCTTGTCGGTAAAGAGCTGGACAAAGGTCTCTGCCTCCGTCCGCTCCACCTCCTCAGGGCTGAACTTGAAGCTGTACTTGGGGAAGAATGTCCCCTCCAGGCCGGCCATCATGGCCCTGTAGGCCTCGTTGTCGATATGCTTCTGACCACTGAAGGCGGCGTGGACCGTGGAGGCGATATTGGTGGAAATCATGCCGGCGATGGTATCCTTGATATCCATGCCGTCCAGCACCTGCTTGCGCTGGCTGTAGATGATCTCCCGCTGTTTGTTCATTACATCGTCGTACTCCAGGGTGTTCTTCCGGGTCTGGAAGTTCCGGGACTCCACGCTGGTCTGGGCGTTTTCAATCGCCTTGGAGAGCATCTTGTTCTCGATGGGCATGTCCTCGTCAATATCCAGCCGCTCCATCAGGCTGGTGATCCGCTCCCCGCCGAACAGGCGCATCAGATCGTCGTCCAGGCTCAGGTAGAAGCGGG
>USMP01000124.1 GCA_900555795.1 uncultured Eubacteriales bacterium | reverse complement strand
TCTCATACCGTGACCGGCACACCCGCACCTGATCCCCGGGCCGCAGGGAAAAGGCCTTGCCCCCATCCACCGACAAATACAGCTGCTTGCGCCCCTGATCCGCCGGAGAGATGGTCACGGTACCGGCGGCAGAGAGCACAAAGGACTTGGAGAACACCGTGTGGGCGCACACCGGGCTGATGACAAAGTTCTGCGCCGTCGGCTCCACAATGGGGCCGCCGGCAGAGAGGGAGTAGCCAGTGGAACCGGTGGGAGTGGCCACCACCACGCCGTCCCCGGCGAAGGTGCCCAGCGACTCTGTCCCCGTTGTCACCTGGAGCCGGACCACCCGGGCTACAGCACCCTTGCTGACCACCGCGTCGTTCAGGCCGCTGTTGGTGTACACCGTGCGGCCCTCCCGCACCACCGACACATCCAGCATCATCCGCTTCTCCCGGCAGAACTTGCCCGCTGCCAGGTTCTGCAGCAGGTGCATCTCACCCACCTCCACCTCGGACATAAAGCCCAGGCTGCCCAGGTTTACCCCCAGCAGGGGCACCCCACGCAGGGAGGCGGCCCGGGCCAGGTGAAGAATCGTCCCATCCCCGCCAAAGGCCACCACTACGCTGGCGCCGCGCAGTTCCTGCTGGAGGGGGCGGCATACCACGCCGAACTGCTGCTCCCCGCCCTCCGGCTTGAAGGGCAGGCAGAACACCGTCTCCAGCCCGGAGCGGCGCAAAATGGCATCCGCCTCCTTGGCCGCGCTCAGCCCCTTGTCCCGATATGGGTTGGGGCAGAGAATCACTCGCTTCATTGCCATCACCTTCTCACTCTCCCAGCACACTGTGGCTGGCCGTCACCAGCGCCTCCAGATCAAAACTCCGCTCCGGTCCCTCTCCCCGCTCCAGGTAGCCCAGATACTCAAGGTTTCCCTCTGGCCCCCGGATGGGAGAATAGGTCAAATCAAGGACTGTAAAGCCGTTTTCCTTTGCATGCACCAAAAAGTGCTCCAGCACCTCCCGGTGGACAGCGGAGTCGCGCACCACGCCCTTTTTGCCCACCTTCTCCCGCCCCGCCTCGAACTGGGGTTTGATGAGACAGACCACATGGCCTCCCGCCCGCAGCACCGCGGCAATGGCGGGCAAAATCAGCTTCAGGGATATGAAGCTGACATCCACGGAGGCAAAATCCGGCTCCTCCGGCACCTGCTCATGGGTTAAATACCGGGCGTTGGTCCGCTCCAGACACACCACCCGCTCATCGCTGCGCAGGCTCCAGGCCAGCTGTCCATAACCTACATCCACAGCGTAGACCCGCGCCGCGCCGTTTTGCAGCATACAGTCTGTGAAGCCCCCGGTGGAGGCCCCCACATCCATACACACCGCACCTCTCAAGTCGATGGGCCAGGAAGCCATGGCCTTTTCCAGCTTCAGGCCTCCCCGACTCACATATCGCAGAGGATTACCCCGGATCTCCACCGCCGCGTCCTCCGCCACAGCAGCCCCCGGCTTGTCCGCACGCTGACCGGAAACAAACACCACGCCGCTCATAATGGTGGCCTGGGCTTTCTGCCGGCTCTCCTGCAGGCCCCGTTCCACCAAAAGCACATCCAATCTCACTTTTTTGCTCATTGCAGCACCTCGATTACAGCCTCCGCCACAGCCTCGGCATCCAATCCCGCCTGACGCCGCAGCTGAGCGACGGTGCCCTGGGGGGCAAAGCGGTCTTTCAGATTCTTTAATTGAAGGGACTTCAGTCCCACTCCCCGCTGAGCGGCCTCCGCCGCCAGGCGCTGACCCACAGACCCCTGCTCCAGGCAGTCCTCCAGAACCAGCAGACGGCCTGTCCGGCCAGCCAGGGCCAGCACACTCTCCGCATCCAGAGGGGCAATGCGGTGAAGTTTGACAACTTCCGCCGATACACCCCGCTCCGCCAGCAGTTCTGCCGCCGCCATAAGTTCGTCCGTCAGCGTCCCATAGGATACCAGGGTGATATCCCCGCCGGCGCGCAGCACTTGAAGGGCGCTTCCGTCCCAGGCGGGATAGGGCCGCCCTTCCCCGCCACGGGGGTAGCGCAGCGCCACAGGCCCGTCCATAGCCACCGCAGCGCGGAGCATGGAGGTCAGTTCCGCAAAGGAGGCGGGACAGAGCACCGTCATACCGGGGATCTGGGTGAGATAGCCCACATCCTGACACCCGTGGTGGGTGGGGCCATCAGCCCCCACCAGCCCCGCCCGGTCCACCGCCAGCACCACGTGCAGGCCAAGAAGGGCCACATCGTGGAGCAGCATGTCATATCCCCTCTGCAGAAAGCTGGCGTACACGGCAAACACCGGCACCATCCCCTGCTTCGCCATGCCGGCAGCCATACTGACGGCGTGGCCCTCCGCGATCCCCACATCAAAAAAGCGTTTGGGCCAGGCCGCTGCAAAGGTTTGCAGGCCGGTGCCCTCCCCCATGGCGGCGGTGATGGCGCAGACGCGCCTGTCCAGTCCCGCCAGTTCCGACAGTTCCCGGCCCAGCACGGCGGAAAAATCCTCACCGGAGTGTTCTTCCACTCCCACCCTGGGGTCAAAGGGGGACACTCCGTGGCAGCGCTCCGGCTCCAGTTCAGCCGGGGCATAGCCCTTTCCCTTCACTGTGCGCACATGGACCAGCACCGGGCAGCGCAACTCCTTTGCCCAGGCCAGGGTCGAGCACAGCTGAGCCAAATTGTGCCCATCCACCGGGCCTAAATAGGTAAAGCCCATGTCCTCAAACATGGAGCAGGGATAGATGGCTTTTTTCACGCTGGTCTTAATCCGGTGATTGAACCGGTACAGCGCCCGGCCCCCGGGAATGTGGGACATAAGGCCCCTGTACCACTTTTTAAAGGTATAATAACCAGGCCGAACCCGCAGACGGCTTAAATGGGTGGCGATACCGCCCACATTGGGATCAATGGACATGCCGTTGTCGTTGAGCACCACCACCAGCGGCTCCCCGGAGTCCCCGGCGTCGTTGAGCCCCTCATAAGCCAGGCCTCCGGTCAGCGCTCCATCCCCAATGAGGGCAATGACACTGTAATTCTCTTTCATGAGGGTCCGGGCCCGGGCCATGCCCAGGGCAACGGACACGGAGTTGGAGGCGTGACCCGCCACAAAGGCGTCGTGGCAACTCTCCTCGGGCTTGGGAAAACCGGACAGGCCCCCGAACTGCCGCAGGGTGGAAAATAACTCCCTGCGGCCGGTGAGGGCCTTATGGACGTAGCACTGATGGCCCACGTCAAACACCAGCCGGTCCCGGGCGGTATCATACGTCCGGTGCAGTGCCACTGTCAGTTCCACCGCCCCCAGATTGGAGGCCAGGTGGCCACCGGTCCGCGATACGCTCTCCACCAAAAAGCAGCGCAATTCCTGGCACAGCAGCCGCAGTCCCTGGCTGTTCAGTTGTTTTACATCCTCCGGGGAGGAAATCCGTTCCAAGATCAAAGAGTTCACCTCTCAGCTGTACTGGACACGGCGGACTATTTCCGTCGGGAAAAAATATGCATAAACCGTCCCACCAATTGCAGGACCGTCGTACTCTTCTCAATGGCAAAGGTCTTTCCCAAGGCCTTGCCACCGATGGTGAAACCGGATACCAGGGCCGTCACCAGGGCGGAGATCAAAATAGACTGGAAGCTGAACGCGCTCTGCAGCCGGGTGACAATGATGGCCGCTGTGCTGCCGCTTATGATGCCGCAGATGTCTCCCACCACGTCATTGCAGAAACTGGACACCTGGTTGGCCCGGCGAATCAGCGCCAGCGCCTCCCGGGCGCCCGGGCTCTTGCGGGCGGCCATAGAGTGAAAGGGGCGCTCATCCGCCGCCGTCACCGCCACACCAATGATATCAAACAAAATTCCCAACAGGATAAAGCAGGCCAGCACACAAAAGGCCAGCGGCAATCCCGCTCCCCGCAGCGCCTCATCTGACAGCAGGCTTAAAACAGCCGACAGGGATACGGACATAAAAAACACCCGCACCGCCCAACTCATCCGCCCATTCCGACGCTTCTTCTCCCGTTTTTTATTTTGTCCTATGTCATCCAAAGAAAAATCCCTCACCCTTCTTACAAAATAATTTGTTGACCAGGCTCCGCCTGCAAACCGTGTTTCCACGCCGGCATGCGGCAAAATTCCTGACAGAAAATATCCGTCCCCTGGCCATGGGACGGATGCTGTCACATATAAAGAAGCGCTAAAGCGACGGCAACCAGTAAAGTAAATCTTACGGCTTAGGTACGGGTTGGATTTCCCCGGGACGCGCCTCTCGTTGCCGATCAGGTGGTTTCCCTTTCAGCGTCCCGCCGCGGCGTTGCCCACCGCAATACCCGACTGCCACTTAGTCCGCACTGCAATCCTCTACTGGCCCAATCACGACAGCCTAGGTGTTTTCCACTACAGTCACGCCGTTTCTTAGCCTCTTTTGCAGCCATGGTTTCAAGGAGCGATCACGGTTCCTCCCTGGCCGGGGAGGCAGCCGCGTGTTCTCCTATTCGCCATACCCACGCAAGGCAGGCTACTCTGCACACAGCGTTCACGGCTCAAGGCCGGGTAGCACCGCAATACAGGTTTCCACCCTGAGTCGTACACAGGTCGCGGTACCGCAAGGGAGTACGCCTATGCACGTAAACAGGTCTCCACGAAAGCAGGGTCACATTCCCCATGCCATTGGGGAGCGCCCTGAATCCGCAAGCACGAGAGTACGCACTTCCCACTCAGCACCCACCCCAAACTGGGCGTAAGAAGCAGGCACCAAGGGTTTCACAGTTATGCCCTTCAAAGGATTTTTAGGCCCTTCTTCAGAAACGGCAGATCTGACTAGGATACTGCACCGTCGTTTAGCAGTACATAGTATAGCACACCCTCTCTGAATATTCAAGGGAATATACAAAACTTTTTGTATATTTACAGACCGTTCATAAATATTGTCATCCGCTTAACGGAAGACAAAACTCCCGCTGTTTTGCAGCCCGGGGTATCTTATAGTTTGACATATTTTGATAACAACGCAAAAAAGAAGACATAATACATTATGTCTTCTTTTTGGTGGAGATAAGCGGGATCGAACCGCTGACCTCTTGAATGCCATTCAAGC
>USMP01000123.1 GCA_900555795.1 uncultured Eubacteriales bacterium | reverse complement strand
CGCGGCCCGCCGGGCCAGACTGACAATCCAGCGCCGTACGCTGTACCTGTTGATTATTTTCGGAGTGGTCTCCTTTATGGCCCTCTTTGCCAAGGCCTACGATCTGACCATCAACCAGCATGAGATGCTGCAGGAGAAGGCCTCCAGCCAGCAGACCCAGAGCACAACCATTTCCGCCTCCCGGGGCACCATCTATGACCGGGAGGGCAATATCCTGGCAATCTCCGCCACGGCGGATACCATCTTCCTCGACCCCAACGCCATCCAGAACCGGGGGGAGGAACTGGAAAAAAAGCGGGCGGAGGTCCTGGCCCGGGGCCTGAAGGAGGGGGAGACACTTCCCCCCACGGCACAGGAGTATAAGGATCTCATTGCCTCTACCCTCTCCACCATTCTGGGCCTGGAGGCGGACACCATTTACGCCAAGATGGAAAAGACCTGGAGCCAGTACGAGGTGCTGAAGAGCCGGGTGGAGAAGGAGATCGGAGATCAGGTCCGGGCCTTCATTACGGACAACAGCACCGGCAGCAGCATCCAGGGCATCCATCTGCTCAGTGACGCTAAGCGCTACTACCCCTACAGTTCCCTGGCCGCCCACGTCATTGGCTTCCTGGACGCCGACAACCACGGGGCCTATGGCCTGGAGGCGATTTACGAGGAGGAACTGGAGGGGGCCACGGGCCTGGTGGTCACGGCCAAGGACGCCAACGGCGCGGAACTCATGTTCCAGTATGAGCAGTACTATGACGCCGAGGACGGCCACAGCCTCCAGCTGACCATCGACCGCAATATTCAGTACTATGTGGAGCGGGGCCTGGAGGATATGATCGCCAAGTATGGGGCCAAAAACGGCGCCGCCGGCATTGTAATGGACGTCAATTCCGGCGCCCTGCTGGCGCTGGCCTCCAGCCCCAGCTACGACCTGCAGGAGCCCCGGGCCATCTATGACTCCCTGCTCCAGTCCCAGCTGGACGAAATACTGCCTGTGACCGACAGCGGGGAGACGAAGGATCCGGCGGAACTGACAGAGGAGGAGCGGAGCGCCTATAACGATCTTCTGGGCTCCCTGCAGCTGCGCCAGTGGCGCAATAAGGCCCTCAACGACACCTATGAGCCCGGTTCCACCTATAAGATCCTCACCCTGTCCGCCGCCCTGGAGGAGGGGAAGGTGAACCTCAACAGCACCTTCAACTGCTCCGGCTCCATTGTGGTGGACGGATGGACCATGCATTGCTCTAAGCAGGGGGGCCACGGCCACCAGACACTTGCCCAGGCCACGGCCAATTCCTGTAACCCGGCCTTTATCAACATCGGCCTCTCCGTGGGGACGGAAACCTACTACCAGTACATGGAGAATTTTGGCCTCTTTGCCAAGACCGGCGTGGATCTCCAGGGCGAGGCCGTTGGCGTGGCCAAGTCGGCGGATGAGTTCTACACCATTGACCTGGCCTCCTACGCCTTCGGTCAGAACTTTACTGTCACCCCGCTGCAGATTATCACCGCCCAGGCTGCCTGCATCAATGGCGGCTACCTCTACACCCCCTACGCGGTGGAGAAGATCCTGGACAGCGACGGCAACGTGGTCAGCCAGCACGACGCCACCCCCGTGCGGCAGGTCATCAGTGAGGAGACCTCCGCCACGGTGCGGGAAATTCTGGAGTACGTGGTCTCCGACGGCACCGGCCGCAACGGCCAGGTGGCGGGCTAGCGCATCGGCGGCAAGACCGGTACCGCTGACAAGGCCAACACCAAAACGCCGGATAATCCCCAGGGCGACGTGGTGGTGTCCTTCCTCTGTTTTGCCCCCGCCGACGACCCCCAGATCATTATGCTGCTGACGCTGGATACCCCCTCCCGGGACACGGGCACCTATGTCTCCGGCGGCAACATGGTGGCTCCCACCGCCTCCGCCGTAATGGCGGATATTCTGCCCTATCTGGGCATCTCTCCCCAGTATACCGAGGAGGAACTGACTACCGCTGACGCCACGGTGCCCTATGTGGTGGGCATGACGGAGGCGGAGGCCGCCGCGCGGCTGGCGGAGTACGGCTTCGGCAGCTACCGCACCGTGGGAGATGGGGAGACGGTAACGGACCAGACGCCCCTGGGCGGGGCCATCGTCCCCGCCAGCGCGGAGGTCATCCTGTACATGGGCGCTGAGAAATCCGATGCCCCCTGCACGGTGCCCAACGTGGTGGGACTCACCGCTGCCCAGGCCAACAGGGCCCTGGCGGACGCGGGCCTCATTTTGAAAGCCACCGGCGCCTCTGGGGAGGGCAGCGGCATCAAGGCCATCAGCCAGTCCCTGGCTGCCGGGGCGGAGGTCTCCGCCGGCACGGTGGTGACGGTGCAGATGGGCCAGACCGGCACCACCGCCGACTAGGGGCCATGTTTTGCAGGGTTTGCGACACAATGCGCGGTTTACAACGGGACGGGATGTACTATACTGTCCATGCGGCGAATTTTTCCGCCGGAAACATGATGAAAGCACGGGGTGCATAAGATGAAGCTAAGCGAACTGCTGCGGGATGTGCCGGTTTTAGAGACCAACATGACCCTAGCGGAGGAGATTACCGGCGTCAGCTACGACTCCCGGGAGACAAAGGCGGGAGATCTCTTTGTGGCCATGGCTGGCTTTGCCACCGACGGCCACCGGTTTATCCCCATGGCTCTGGAGCGCGGGGCGGTGTGCGTACTCTGCCAGGAGAGGCCGGAGGGGGACGGCATCCCCTTTGTCCGCACGGCGGACAGCCGTGCCGCCCTGGCCCGGGTGGGCCGCAGCTGGTACGGGGACCCCGCCGCCGGCATGACCATGGTGGGCGTCACCGGCACCAACGGCAAAACCACCACCACCTATCTGCTCAAGGATATTCTGGAGCAGGCGGCGGGGGCCAGGGTGGGCCTCATTGGCACCAACCAGAACATGATCGGCAGTGAGATCCTGCCCACGGAGCGCACCACGCCGGAGTCCTTTGAACTGCAGGGCCTCTTCCGCCGCATGGCGGACGCCGGGTGTACCCATGTGGTGATGGAGGTGTCTTCCCACGCCCTCGCCCTCCAGCGGGTGGCGGGAATCCACTTTGCCGTGGGCATTTTTACCAACCTGACCCAGGACCACCTGGATTTTCACGGCACCATGGAGGCCTATTGCGACGCCAAGGCCCAGCTGTTCCAGATGTGCGGGGCCGGGGTGTACAACGCCGATGATCCCTGGGCGCCCCGGCTTATGGCCGGCGCTGCCTGCCGGAAGATTTCCATCGGGGAGCACGGGGAGCGAAAGCCGGATCTGGCGGCGGAGCACATTGCCCTCACCGCCCAGGGGGTGTCCTTTGACGCCGTGGCGCCTGGGGAGCGGGTGGCGATTCACGTGGGGATTCCCGGCGGCTTTATGGTCTACAATACGCTGGGGGTTCTGGCGGCGGCCCGGGAACTGGGCATCCCTCTGGAGCAAAGCGCCCATGTGCTCCGCCACAGCGCCCATGTGAAGGGGCGGGTGGAGGTGGTGCCCACCGGCGGTGACTACACCATGCTTATTGACTACGCCCACACCCCCGACGCTTTGGAAAATGTGCTGACCGCAGCCCGGGGCTTTGCAAGAGGACGGGTTGTGGCCCTCTTTGGCTGCGGCGGGGACCGGGACCGGACCAAGCGGCCCAAGATGGGCAAAATTGCCGCCGATCTGGCGGATTTTGTGATTGTTACCTCCGATAATCCCCGCACCGAGGCGCCGGGGGCCATTATTGACGACATCCTGGCGGGCATGGCGGACACCGCCACCCCCTATGTGGTGGTGGAGAACCGGGTGGAGGCCATCCACTATGCCATGGACCACGCGGAAAGCGGGGATGTGGTGATCCTGGCCGGCAAGGGCCATGAGACCTATCAGGTCATCGGCCACGAAAAGCGCCACCTGGATGAGCGGGAGGTGGTGGCCGCCTATATCGATCAACAGAAGGAAAACGCCTGACCGGGTCAGGTGAGAGGGAGACTGCTATGGAAATGATTGCTGCCTGCGTGCTCAGCTTCGCGGCCACGGGCCTTTTGGGATGGAAGGCGATTTTGCCCGCCCTGCGCCGGCTGAAGGCGGGCCAGGAGATCCGGGAGGTGGGACCCAAGTGGCACGCCACCAAGGCGGGCACCCCCACCATGGGGGGCCTGATGTTCATCGCCGGAATGGCCGTCGCCATCCTGCTTTTGGGCTGGCGGGGGATGCTGGCGGGGGACCTCAGCCACATCTATGTGTTCCTCTTCGCCCTGGTATTCGGCGCCATCGGGTTTATCGACGACTATGAGAAGGTGCGCCGCCACCAGAATCTGGGGCTTACCGCCCTGCAAAAATTCCTTTTGCAGCTGGCGGCAGCCATTCTGTACCTCATCGTTATGCGCTGGGAGGGGCGGCTGTCCCCGAACCTGTACATCCCTTTTTTCAATGTGAGCCTGCCCATGAGTTGGCCGCTGTATATGGTGTTCGCGGCCTTCGTCATTGTGGGTACCGTCAACGCGGTGAATATCACCGATGGCCTGGACGGCCTTTCCACCTCCGTCACCATTCCTGTGGCCCTCTTCTTTGTCTCCGTGGCCACCTGGTGGGGCTATACCCAGCTGGGGGTGTTTGCCGGGGCGCTGCTGGGGGGGCTGCTGGCTTTCCTGCTCTTCAACGCCCACCCCGCCAAGGTGTTTATGGGGGACACCGGCTCCCTGTTTTTGGGGGGCGCCGTGGCGGGGCTGGCCTTCGCCTTTGATATGCCCCTGGTGCTGGTGCTGGTGGGGATTGTGTATCTCCTGGAAACCCTATCTGACATCCTGCAGGTGGTCTATTTCAAGCTGACCCACGGCAAGCGTATCTTTAAGATGGCCCCCATCCATCACCACTTTGAAATGTGCGGCTGGAGCGAGGTAAAGATCGTCACGGTGTTTACCGCTGTATCCACGCTGTTTTGCGCGCTGGCCCTCTTCGGTGTCATGAACCGCATGGCGCCCTGAGGATTTGGCTGAATGATTTTAGGAGAGGAGGGAGAGGCCTATGACACGGGAGGAACAGCGGCAGCTGCAGCGGGAGAAGGTCCGGGAGCAGCGCCGGCGGGAGCGGGAGGCCTGGG
>USMP01000122.1 GCA_900555795.1 uncultured Eubacteriales bacterium | reverse complement strand
TCCTACGGCGGCTGTGCCTTTGCTTTTGCCGCCCTGATGGCCGCGGGCTACTTCGCCCACTTCGTCATGTTCAAGGGCTACGAGGAACCTGGTGATGTGGAGTACGCCCGCCTCCAGGCCGAAAAGGCCCAGCGGGCCGCCGCCGCTGCCTCCAAGTCCGAGAAGCCCAAGGGCGGCCTGTGGCAGGCCCTCGTCACCAACCCCTATCTCCTGGGCCTGATGGTATCCGATCTGGCCAAGTATGTATACAGCTTCGTGGCCAGCGGCATCGCTGTCTACTACTTTACATACGTGGCCAAGGACAAGGGCCTGACCTCCATGTTTATCCTGATCTCCAACCTGCTGGGCGTCATCGCCTCCTACTCCTCCCGCAAGGTGGCGGCCAAGCTGTCCGCCCGCAACACCGTCATCTACGCCTACCTCGGCATGGTGGTGGTGCTTCTGGCGGCGTTCCTGCTGCACCAAAACGCCTGGGCCGTTATCATTCTTGTGAGCCTGGCCCAATTCTGCTGCACCATGACCAACGCCTGTGGCCCCGCCCTCTACGCCGACTGTGCCATCTACAGCGAGTATAAGACCGGCACCAACGCCACCGGCATGATTATGGGCCTGAGCAACATTCCTCTGAAGATCGGCGTCGTATCCCGCGGCATCCTGATTGCCCTGGCGTTGGCCATGGCCGGTTTCGACTCCGCCACCACCACCGCTGAAAATACCACCGTCCAGCTGGAACGGGGCATCTCCATGGGCTTCACCATCTTCCCCGCCGTGGCTGTGGCTCTGGGCGCCGTCATCATGATCTTCGGCTACCGGCTCACCCGCGACAAGATGGTCGAGTACTCCGCCGAACTTGCCCGCAGAAAGCAGCAGAATTAAGCCCTATCGGCCCTTTCACACAATTTCCCCGCGAATCTTTTCACATACATACAAAATTGATAGAAGGAGTATATGTTATGTTAACTATTCGTCAAAACCTGCTGGAGACCATTCATGGTGGGAACCCCGATCGCTTCGTCAATCAGTACGAGTTCCTGAAGATTCTGCAGAATCCCTCCGGGCTCCACAGCGCCAACCCCAAGCGGGGCGAGATGGGCGTGGCCAACTCCTGGGGCGTGATCCGCTCCTGGCCGGAGCACGTGGTGGCGGCCTTCCCCGAGCACACCCCGGACAAGGTTGTCATCAAGGATATCACCCACTGGCGTGACTACGTCCACGCCCCCAGCCTGAAGTTCCCTGAGTCCGAGTGGGAGCCCTTCATCGCCCAGGCCGAGGCAGTGGACCGCAGCCAGTACTTTGTGGCGCCCATGGTGGCCCCGGGCCTCTTTGAGCAGTGCCATCATCTGGGCGAAATCCAGCAGACCCTCATCAACCTCTACGATGAACCCGAGCACATGAAGGATCTTATCCGGTACCTGGTGGACTACGAACTGGAACTGGCGGAGCAGCTGTGCACCCACCTGAAGCCCGACGCCCTCTTCCACCATGACGACTGGGGCAGCCAGGTATCTACCTTCATGTCTCCCGACATGTTCGAGGAGTTCTTCCTGGACGGCTACAAGCAGATCTACGGCTACTACAAGAGCCACGGCGTGGAACTCATCGTCCACCACTCCGACTCCTACGCCGCCACCCTGGTTCCCTACATGATCGACATGGGCATCGACATCTGGCAAGGCGTCATGACCTCCAACAACATCCCCGAACTCATCAAGAAGTACGGCGGAAAGATTTCCTTCATGGGCGGCATCGACAGCGGCAAGATTGACGAGGCGGGCTGGACCCGTGAGAACATCCGGGCTGTGGCGGAGCGGGCCTGCAGGGAGTGCGGCGCCCGCTATTTCATCCCGTGCAGCACCATGGGTGGCCCTGAGAGTATCTTCCCCGGTGTATACGACACCCTTACGGAGGAGATTCACCGGATCAGCAAAGCGTACTTCCCCTATTGAGCGTATTACCGCAAAAAGCCGCGCCGTGGAAATCAATTTCCACGGCGCGGCTTTTTGCGGTAATAGAAGGGACAGGCGGCGCTTACCCGCCCTCGCTTTTCCGCTCGTTCTCCAGCAGCCGGAAGGACAGGGACAAATACAGCAGTTCCTCCGGGTCTGAAAGGTCGCTCTCCAGCAGAGCCTTGATCCGCTCCAAGCGGTAGAGGAAGGTGCTACGGTGGATGAACAGTTCCTTTGCGGTCTGCACAGCGTTCAGATTTTGATCCAGATAGACCCGCAGGGTCTTCATATACGCCGTGTGCTGATGGGTATCGTGCTCCTGCAGCACCAGGAGTTTCTCATGGCAGAGCATATAGCCCGGCAGCCGCCTGGTGGACTGCTCCAGCAAATACCGAAACGCGATGGAATTGAAGTAGTGGATCCACAGGTAGGGCTTCACCCGCCCGCCCACATCCAGAGCAATGCACGCCTGCACATACTGGCGGCGCAAATTGCTGTGGCCAACCATGAGCCGGCTATACCCCGCCTTCAGATAACTCTCCCGGATGAAGTACTTCATCTCATTAGAGATCTCCCGCAGCGTCTTTTTCCCCCTGCTGACATCAAAAAACGCTACCACATCCTCCTTGTATTGAAAGCTGCAGCAGTTCCCGTATTTCTTCTCCAGATAGTCACAGATCAGATTGTCCGCCCGGTCTTTTTGATTGACATATGTCAGCTGAAACACCACGCAGAAATACTCATCACCGGCATCCCAGCCCATGGCGGACAAACGCTCGCTCATCTCCACATAGTCCGCCGTCCGGTCCGACAAAATCCGCTGAAACAGTTCGTGGAGCCCATTGGCAAAGGGAGAGGCTACCCGCTCCCGCTCCAGCAGGTAGGTGACGTAGGGGGCCAGCACATCCAGCAGATAGCCGTCCGCCGCGCCCAGAGGTCGCTCCCGCTCCAGCAGCACCAGCCGGTGCGTCACCTGGCCCTCCCGCAGCAGGTTCACATTCCAGGTGGGACTGCCCAGAATATGGGCCGGGAATAGCACCGGCTCCCTGGAGAGGAGCATCTGGTTGTACAGTTCATCCTGCCGCAGGGCGTTGGCCAGTTCCACAGCGCCGCCGCCGGAAAAGGGGTCCGCTCCCGGCGTCTCGCCATCGGACCGGGCCGCCACCCGGAAGTCCGTTCCCACTACTACCAGGGGATTACCCAAAATGGCCTGGGATACCTCCAGCAGCCGCTGGACAGAGCCACCCTCCAATAAAATCTGCTCCAGTTCCCGTTCCCAACTGTCGTAGCGGTCGAAGAGCCGCTGCAGCACGTTGAGGGCCTGCCAGCTGTCCGCATCCAGGCACAGATAGGCCCCGTCCTCCGCTGTGGGGAAGGAACCGCCGGTGTACACGCTGATGGCGTCCCCCCGGCACAGGGCGGGGGCCGCCGCCTCCGTCAGATACAGCCTTCCCCCCTCCACCGGGTCCCCCGGCGCATAGAGCAGAGGCCGGCCCACCGGCGGACAGGCCCCCACCAGACGGGACCCCGTTACGGAAAAATGCCGGGCCAGTTCACCCTGCAGCAGCGCTCCTGTCAGTTTCACCTCTCCGCCTCCCTGTCCTGTGCCGTCAAATGAAAAATGTTTTGGCAATTTCCGCGGCGTCCACGGCGTTTTCCGTGTAGGCGTCCGCGCCGATTTCCTGGGCAAACTCCTGGGTCACAGAGCCGCCTCCCACCATGATTTTGACCGGGGGCACATCCTTGGCCTCCCGCAGCGTCCGCACCGCCTGACGCATCTCATCCAGGCTGGTGGACAAAAGGGAGGACAGGCACACAATTGAGGCGTCCGGATTGGCCCGCAGGGCCTCCAAAAACTGACGGGGCGAGATGTCCACCCCCAGATCCACCACATGGAAGCCGGCACTGCGAAACATGATCGCCACCAGGTTCTTCCCTACATCGTGGAGATCCCCCTCCACGGTGCCGAGAATCACCTTTCCCACAGCATGGTAGTTATCCTGCCGCTGGAAATAGGGCTCCAGCATGTCGAGGCCCAGCCGCATGCACCGGGCCGCCGCCAGGATGCGGGGAATATCGTCAATATTTTCCCTATAGCGTTCGCCGGCATTGCGCATTGCGGGCAGCATGGCGTCCTCCAGGATGGAGGAGGAGGATATCCCCTCCTCCAGAGCCCGGCTGATCAGCCCCTCCACAAACCGGGGGCGCCCCGCCTCAATGGTCTGGCGAATCTCCTCCAATATTGTCAACGCAGCTCCCCCTCTTCTCTCTTCCCCTTACACCAGCAGGAAACAGCTTGTATAGGCAATGGTGCAGGGGCCATAGTAGTACTGCATGCCGTTATCCTTGCACACCTGGAGCACCAGCATCCCGTTGGCCTCCATGGAGGACGTGCGCTGGTCGGGGAACCGGCAGGGCGCCGTGGGATAGGTGCACTCCTTGCAGCGGCTGCAGGTGCCCGCCCCAATGGCCAGCAGGCCCGGATAGTCCGCCAGCAGGGCCTGATGGAAGGCCACAAACGTCTCCCTGTGGCGCTTCTCCGCCTCCATCATGCCCTCTCCGTCCATCTCGTCCTCCAGCTGTCCCACGGTCTGGACCAAAATGCCCTCCCGGTAGGCCCCGATCCGCTCCCGGCACTCCTCCAGGGTACCGCAGCCGGGAGGGCAGGCCCAGTTGGTATCGTACTTTTTGCAGGCCTCGCACATCTTCCGCACATCCGGCAACAGCTGAATGGTATCAGCCCGCAGGGGACCCTCGTGGGAGAAGCCGGCCGCTATGCCCCGCTTCTCCAGGGCAGCATAATCAAGCATGTTTCATTTCCTCCAACTCCGGGAACTCCAAAGAGTCCACAAATTCATCCTGAAACTGGGGCAAAGACGCCAGTTCCAAAAATTCCGTCTGTCGGGCCAGGCTCTGTGCCCGGTCCCAGGCCGCCCGGCTCTGGAGCGCCAGCCGCGCTCCCTCGCCGGCGGCATTGCCCACGGCCAGGATCTTCCCCCGCAGCTGGGCGGGGATCAGCCCGATGTCGCAGGCGCTGTCCGGATCCATATAGCTGCCGAAGGCTCCGGCGATGTACACCTGCTGGATGTCCTCCAGCGTCACACCCAGGCGCTGGGCCAGCAGACGGATTCCGGCGCTGATGGCCCCCTTGGCCAGCTGCACCTCCCGCACGTCCCGCTGGGTCAGCACCACCGGGGTATCCCCCACGCGG
>USMP01000121.1 GCA_900555795.1 uncultured Eubacteriales bacterium | reverse complement strand
AGCTTCTCCCGCAGCTGGGGATAGACCACGTAGGGGTCGTGGGCCACGTTGCCGTTTTCGAAGCCTTCGATGAAGTGGCGGCTGTCCACGCAGATGAGCAGGGTCTTCTGCCGCTGGTCCCGGGGCAGCTGGGCGAAGTAGCGCACCACCCCCAGGGCGCCTAGGGAGCCGTTGTCCTGGGTCAGGGACATGGCGTCCACGTGGGTGTTGATGGAGATCTGCTGGTCCCGGTCCGTCCCGTAGTGGGCTCCGGGCAGGAAGCAGACAAAGTTCCACGCGTCGGCGGGGAAAAATTCGCTGATAATTTTCAGGTTGGCCCGCTTGCCCGCCCTGGCGGCGGCCAGGACCCTTTGGCCGTTGACCCGGTCCAGCACCAGGGAGGGGATGTTGTGCCGCTTCTGCCGGTCATAGAGGCCCTTCAGGGCGCCGTAGGGCAGGCGGCTGACAATGATAAAGCCCGCGGCCTGGCCCTTGACGGCGTAGCCGATGAGGGTAAACATCCACTGGGAGAAGGCCCAGCGGGTGAACCAGGAGTTGTTGACCTGGGGGTCGGGGATCTCCAGCATGGCCGCCGGGGGCTGGGGGTCGGAGCGGTAGTTGGTGTCGGTGACGACAAAACTCTCCAGAAACCTGCTGTCAAAGGGCTTGTCCGGCATGGGGAGCTCCTCCATGACGACAATCCGACCCCTGAAGGCCCCCTCCTCCGGGGCGCCCCTGGTGCAGTCGTAGTAGAGCAGGTCCCCGTCCAGCCCCGCCTAGCCGGTGGAGGGGGACAGCATCAGGATGGTGACCACGGGGATTTCCTCCCCGTCCACCGTGAGGCCCAGCGCCCCGCTGTCGTGGTTGGGCCAGTCGTTTACCCGGTAACTCCCGTGGGTCCAGTGGTGCTCCAGAAAGTCCACACAGCCGTAGTTCTCCAGCTGCCAGCGCATCCACTTCATGTACACGTCGAAACTCTCATAGCCGGGATAAATGGGTCCCATCCGGGCCTTGAACTGGTGCCAACTTTGGCCCTCCTCCCGGGTCATCAGCAGATCCCTGCGGATGGCGTCGTGTTTCAGCATAGGCCGTTCTCCTTTTTCTTCTCTGTTTTCGTTGGACAGCGCCCCTTTTTTGGGCAGGTTCTACAAATGCAGTATACAGGGAAAAGGAGCATTTGTGAAATTCGTATTTGGTGATAAGATATAAGCTGTCTGTCGAAAAACCGGATTTTGGGGCGGCGGGGGCTGCGGCCCCCACCCTCGTTTTCCCCTGTGTCAGCTTGTCATACTGATTTCAAATAAAAGCATTTTATTTGAAATCCCGCGCGCTATGCGCGCTGGCGTCGCGCGTACCGTGCGCCGCGCCGTCTCATAAAAACCTGATAAAAAGCTTTTCAAGCTTTTTATCAGGTTTTAGTATCAAGCGTATTGGACAGCACAGCAAGCAAGTCCTTCTAATATAAAAGCCGCCGTGAGATATTTCTCACAGCGGCTTATCAGAACGATTGCACATATGGTGAAAGCTTGGGGTCGATCTCCAGGGGGATATCAAAGGCCTGGCAGGCGGCCCGTATCCGGGATACGCAGCAAGCCAGAGGAAACGCGTTCCTGTCGATCGTAAGCTCGACCTCGTCCGGGGCGCGTCCGTAGTCCAGATATACCATATACGGCCCATTCCGGATCTGCTCCTTCATCTGCTGGAAGGTCTCCATAGGGGGAAGGGACGCATAGCCGTAGGCCCTGTATAAAAACACACCGTAGTCACCGGGAAACAGCAGGGTTGCAAGGGGGGTGTCCGCCCCCGCTGTCTGGGCTATAAGCTCCTCCGGCTTTTGATACTGGATGTTGCCGGCCTGTCCGTGGGCGTCCAGTGTCTCAAAATAGGTCCGCAAGAACATCTGCTGGCCGCTGTACAGCGGCTGCTTTCGCGTGGCCCTTGCGTACGGCGGGGGAGCCTGTACCGAGGTGAGAACCTGCATGCCCGCGAAAAGCTTGCTTGCGACAGCGATGGCGGCGGAGGGGAATCGATCCCAATACTCATCATAAGAGGGATTCAGCGTGAGCGTCTCCAGCCCTGGGCCCGGCAAATCCGCTCCTTGCCTGGCGCTGGCCCAGCGCAACTCCAATATTCGCGGTTCTTGCGGCGGCCGCTCTTTTTTGCCCCACCATAGCCTCATACGCCTATCCCTCCAAGTATGTAATATCTACAACCCATTCCGCCAGCGCCGAGCCGCCAATCGCGCCTGCTATCCCGCCGATGATGCCTAAAACTGGAACAGCCACCGGTGCGGCGGGGCCGGCAATTGTCCCCGCCAGGGCCCCCAGTTTTGCTCCTAAAAAAGCGCCACCCCAGCTGCCGCCAACTTCGGCAACAGCGGATACTGTGATTTTCCCCAACTTGCCATCTGCATCATTTAAGTCGGTATGCATGGCACTCCCAATTTCAACCGCATCCAAAACTGCGCCAGCCACCAGAAGCGCTCTTCCAGCTATGCGAACAACTTTTCCCGCCTTTTTCAGATTCTTAAGGACATTGTAGGCATCTTCGGATATCGGATAATGGTTATAGCGATAACTGAGCCACTGATAAATACCAGGTGCACGCTCAATACTGTCAAGATTAATGTGATAATAGTCTATACGCTGCTTTGTTCCCTGGAACCACCCTTGCCGCCGCCGTGCGGCGGATCAAAATGGACATACGGGCGAGGCCCCATCATAAGAGCGTTTGTCACTCCCTGGTTTACACCGTTTTTGGTTGCTCCGATGGCTATGTTCGTTATACTGCTTTGCAGTGGGTCAATAAATCCAAGTGTAGGCACTGAGCCATGCATTAAAATGTCATCAGGTTATTCCAGCCGCTGCTGGTTTTTTCTCCATACACGCCATCCTCTGTCAGTGTATCAGACCCGGGTATCTTGTTCAAGGCTTTTTGCAAGGCCAGTACATTGCTGCTGGAAATGTCCTGATACCAGCACAAGGATTGAATTTTTGATGCATAGAGCGACAGCCCTCCACAGCCGCAGCGCTCCAACTCGGTGATTGCGCCCCGGAGATCATTTCCGAAGCCATCTCGAACATAGTGATGGAGATGCAGTCCCATTTCGATATCTGCGGCAATTTGGCCTGCAATCTCAGAAAGATCCTGATGGATCTAATGCCGGAGACAGAAATTCGGCGGCTTCTTCCAGATTTCCTATCAATGCCATCAGGTTCTCTTTCCGCGTATCGGGTAATGTGGGGAGAACTGACTTGGCGTTTTGTAGATCTGTATAGATTTCATCAATAACTCCCCGACAGATGGAACACATCTGCTGCACTGCCGTCAAATACTGGTATCCGCCGGATGATGGCATGAATGGCGCAAAAATTGCCCCCTGATTGATTTTGTAGAAATACTCGCTGCTTCCTACAATTGCACTGCATTTTCCGACTAATTCTTGTGACATATCACACCTCAAATTAAGTATTTACATACGGAGGTAGAATTGGTAGAAAGATGCCTGCTTTTGTGCAACCCTTTCACCAGGATGTGGCCTCTTCTCGGTCTGGTTAGGTGCGGGAACTCAACTTTAACCGGTGGGGTCCATCCTTCGTCCCTTTTATTCTTTTGTCCAATATGTATGGGATCCCTACATGCGCCCCCTCTTTTTTCTCCGCCTCTTGTAATTTCCCGCCGAATTTGCTATTCTGATAGGGAAAACCACAGGAGGCAACTACAATGAACCATACGACAGCAGCCAGCACCCAGTTCCGCCAGGAGCACGACACCATGGGCGTGGTCCAGGTGCCCGCCGACCACCAGTGGGGGGCCCAGACCCAGCGCAGCCTCACCAATTTCGCCATCGGCACGGAGACCATGCCCCGGGAGATCATCCGCTCCTTTGCCATTTTGAAGAAAGCCGCCGCCCTCTGCAACCGCGCCAGCGGCAAGCTGGATGAGAAGCGGGCGGGTCTCATCACCGCCGCCTGCGACGAGATCCTCTCCGGCCAGTGGCCCCACGAGTTTCCCCTGAAGGTCTGGCAGACCGGCAGCGGCACCCAGTCCAACATGAACGCCAACGAAGTGATCGCCAACCGGGCGCTCGAACTCCTCGGCCATGAAAAGGGCGAATATCAGTTCTGCCACCCCAACAACCACGTCAACCTCTCGCAGTCGACCAACGACGCCTACCCCACGGCCGTGAGGATCGCACTGGTGCGCAGCATCGAGAAACTGGTGGCCTCGCTGCGCGAACTCATCGCGGCGTTCCACGCCAAGGGCGAGGAGTTCTCCGGCATCATCAAGATGGGCCGCACGCAGCTTCAGGACGCCGTGCCGATGACCCTCGGACAGGAGTTCGAAGCCTACGCCGCCAACCTCACCGAGGAGACCGAGCGGCTGACGGCCAACATGAAACTTTTCTTCGAGATCAACATGGGGGCCACGGCCATCGGAACGGGCATCAACGCCGACCCCGACTACGCCGGGCTTTGCACCCGTTACCTGCGCGAGATCACCGGACTGCCGCTCGTCGAGGCGTCGAACATGATCGAGGCCACGAGCGACACGGGCGCCTTCATTATGAACTCCTCGGCCCAGAAACGCCTTGCGGTGAAACTCTCGAAAATCTGCAACGACCTGCGGCTGCTCTCGTCGGGTCCCCGCTGCGGGCTGAACGAGATCAACCTCCCGCCGCGCCAGCCGGGATCGTCGATCATGCCGGGCAAGGTCAACCCCGTGATCCCCGAAGTCGTCAACCAGGTAGCGTTCCGCGTGATCGGCAACGACCTCACCGTGACGATCGCATCGGAAGCCGGACAGCTCGAACTGAACGTCATGGAGCCGATCATCGTCCACTGCCTGTTCGAGAGCATCGAAATGCTGATCAACGCCATGAACACGCTGCGCGAGAAGTGCATCGCCGGCATCACGGCCAACGAGGAGGTCTGCCGCCGGATGGTCTTTAACAGCATCGGGCTGGTGACTGCGCTCAACCCCTATCTGGGCTACGAAACGTCGAGCATGCTGGCCAAGGAGGCCCTCAAAACCGGCAAGGGCATCTACGACCTCGTACTCGAGCATAAGCTGATGAGCGAAGAGGAGTTGCACAAGGTGCTGCAACCCGAAAACATGGTCCACCCGCGCAAGAAGATCGGAGAGTGACCGAACGGAACAGCCCCGGCTCATCGGGCCGGGGC
>USMP01000120.1 GCA_900555795.1 uncultured Eubacteriales bacterium | reverse complement strand
TGGAGAGATAGGCGCCCGCCGCTGTCACCGCCTCCTTGCCGCCCGCCTGGCCCAGCAGGTCGAAGAGCACGCTGGTGGTGTTGACGACCAGCTTCTTCTGCAGCTTGGCCATAATGCTGCCCTTCAGGCTCTCCTTTCCCTCGCTGGCGTCGGGCAGTTCCTCCGCCTCAATGATGGCTCCGTCCCGGCTGAGCGTGCGGCCCAGCAGATAGTCCGCCGACACATGGTAGTAGTCGCAGGCCCGGGCCACAAACGCCAGGCCCGGCTCCCGCACCCCGTTTTCGTAGTGGCTCAGCAGCGCCTGGCTGATGCCCAGTTCCGCCGCCGCCTTCCGCTGGCTCACACCCTTCTCCTGACGCAGCAGGCCCAGCACCCGCGAAAAATTCTCGTTCATGCTCCGCTCTCTCTTTCTTCCCCGCTGGCAGCCCTACAGCTGCCGCTTCAATACAGGAAGTATAGTATATCAAACAGTATACGGTTTGTAAAGAGAATTTGCCGGGGATGCGCCCTTTTTTTGCCCAGATTTCCCTGAAAGCGCATCTTCAAGGTGCACAAAAATTTATGTTAAATTTTTGTCAATATGCCAATTGCGTTTTGGCGCCCCTGTGGTATAATAGACTTGTCAAAAGGGAGTAGTTCTTCGGCGAGAGCCGGGGTGCGCACCGTCAGTACGGCCTGTCCGGCCCGGGACGCGCAGAGATCTCTGATCAAGATTTTAACGAGACTTTTACCCAAGAGGTAGGAGCCTCGTTTTTTCGTACCCGGGTGCGAAAAAGTTCCAGGCTTCTCCCTTTGACACAGCCTGCCCGGCCGGGTTATACTCTAGACAGGCAGAGACATGGAAGCAAGCGGGATATTGTATAGACAAACAGGAGGAGAATTATGGACACATTGCTGAAACTTTTACCGGTACTGATTGTTGCCGTCCTGGTGGTGCTGCTGGTGATCGGCTACCTGAAGGCGCCGCCGGACACGGCGTACATCATTTCCGGCCTGGGCCGCAGGCGGATTCTGGTGGGTAAGGCCGGCTGGCGGATTCCCTTCTTTGAGCGGGTGGATAAGCTGAGCCTGCGCATCATGCAGGTGGACGTGAAGACCAGCGAGGCGGTCCCCACCAACGAGTTCATCAACGTCTCCGTGGACGGCGTGGCCAACGTGAAGATCAGTTCCGACCCGGAACTGCTGAAGCTGGCCGCCGAGGCCCTGCTGGGCAAGCGGCCCGAGGAACTCATCGGCCTTGTGACCCAGGTGCTGGAAGGCAACATGCGGGAGATCGTGGGCTCCGTGGGCCTGAAGGAGATGGTCCAGGACCGCCAGGGCGTGGCCCGGAAGATCACCGAGAACGTGGTTCCCGACATGAAGAAGCTGGGCCTTGAGGTGGTGAACTTCAATATCCAGAACTTCAAGGATGGGGCCGGCACCATCGAGAACATGGGTATCGACAACGTGGAGCAGATCCGCAAGAACGCCCAGATCGCCAAGGCCAACGCCCAGCGGGATATCGCCATCGCCACCTCCAACGCCCAGCAGGAGGCCAACGCCGTGAAGGTCCAGGCGGAGAAGATGATTGCCGAGCAGGACGCCGCTCTCGCCATCCAGCAGGCGGAGATGAAGGTGAAGGCGGACGCCAAGAAGGCGGAGGCCGACGCCGCCTACTCCATTCAGCAGGAGACCCAGCGCAAGACCATTGAAGTCACCAAAGTAAACGCCGACATCGCCCGGAAGGAGAAGGAGGCTGAACTGGCGGAGAAGGCCATCGCCCTGAAGGAGCGCCAGCTGGATGCCGAGGTTCGCAAGCAGGCGGACGCCATGAAGTACAAGGCTGAGAAGGACGCCGAGGCCGATCTGATCCGCCGCCAGCGGGAGGCAGACGCCAAGGCCTACGAGGCGCAGAAGGAGGCCGAGGCCCGGAAGGCCGAGGCGGAGGCCCTCCGCTTCGCCATGGAGCAGGAGGCCGAGGGTATCCGGGCCAAGGGCCTGGCGGAGGCCGAGGCCATCGAGAAGAAGGCCCTGGCCCAGAAGAAGATGGGCGAGGCCTCGGTGCTGGAGATGTATCTGGCCGCCCTGCCCGAGGTGGTGAAGAACGCCGCCGCCCCTCTGGCCCAGACCGACAAGATCGTTATGTACGGCGACGGCAACTCCACCCGGCTGGTAAAGGACGTGATGAGCAGCGCCAGCCAGATCATGGACGGCATGAAGGAGTCCACGGGCCTGGATCTCTCCGCTCTGCTCTCCGGTGTGGTGGGCGGCAGTGTGGCCGCCGCGAGGCCTGTCACCGTGGAGGTGAAGGCCGGTCAGGCGGATCAGCCCGCCGACGCCCCCGCCAAGGCTGCCTCCGCCCAGGAGGAGGGCCCCGCAGAGAGCGTCTGACCTTGCAAAGCAACCGCCTGGACGGTTTTACCGTCCAGGCGGTTTTGCTATATGGCGGAGCACTGGGGAAGGGCCTTGCGCAGCAGGGTGGCCAGGGGCGTTTGAAAGAGGGTTTCCGGGCTGGCCGGATGGCCCGGACCGGTATGGAGAGTGCCGTCAGGGGCAAATGCCGCGGAGCAGGGGGCGCCGGAAATGGCGCGGCTCACGTAGGCCCCATCGCTGTCCACATCCCACAAAATGGTCCGGTACTGCTGCTGCCGCCGGGCCTCCAGGATGTGGCCCCGGGCCGCCTGGCGGACGGCCTCCGGGCAGCTGTCGTCCGCCAGAAAGAATGTGACGGCCGGGTGGAGGATCTCCGCGCAGCAGAAGAGGTCGCCGCCGGCCAGACGCTCCAGATCCGCCTCCCGGTAGCGCAGGTACGTGGAAAACAGGAGCCGTCTCTGCCGCAGGGCCGCGCAGGCCCCGGCGGCGCTGTCGCCGTACCGGATCACCGGCATCAGATGGGGCACGGCGCCCGCCTCATCCAGAAAGGCCTCCGTGATCTCCTCCGCGTCACAGAAGAGGAGAAAGGCGCAGTCCGGATAGGCGGCGGCTAGGGGCAGCAGGGCCCGGGCGCCGCCGGCGGGCAGGAGCAGCCAGGTGTGCACCCCCAGCTGCCGGCCCTGGTCTATGAGGGCGCCGTAGGCCGCCTCCCGCTGGGGAAGGGTGGAGGCGTCTATGGCCAGGGAAATGGTCCAGGGGATGAAGCAGCCCTCCCGGGCCTCCGCCCGGCGAATGGTATCCGCCCCGGCCAGGAGGGACTCATATCCCAGGTTCACGCCGAAGGCCGCCAGCCGTTTCCGGTCCACGTCCGCCGCGGCGCCCCGAATCAGGCCGTAAAAGCCGCTCTGGCGATCCGCCAGGAACCGGTGGGCCGCCGCGAAAATTTCATATTGCGCCCGTCCCTCCGCCAGGCGGAGAAACAGGTCCATCAGGCGGCGGACGCTCCGCTCGGGGAACTGGGGAAAGTCCTCCAGCGTCTGCTCCACCACCGCCTCTATCAGCACGCGGGACATGTCGGCAGCCACGGGCGCTACCTCGCTTTCACCAAATTTTTCAGCCAATCATCCGGCGGCCGTTCAGCATCACCGTGCGCACGTGGGTGTCGCTGACCATCACATCGCCGTCGGCGATGACCACGTCCGCGTCCTTTCCGACCTCCAGAGAGCCCACCCGCTCCGCCACGCCCAGGTGCCGGGCGGGGTTGATGGTGATGGCCTGGAGGGCCTGGAAGCTGTCCATTCCCGCCTTTACGGCCAGACCCGCGCACAGGGGCAGGTACTGCTGGGGGATGACGGGGGCGTCGGTGATGATGCTCACCTGGAGTCCGGCCCGGGCCAGGATGCCGGGGGTCTCAAAGGTCTTGTTCTCCAACTCGATCTTACTGGCGTTGGTCAGGGTGGGCCCCACCGCCACCGGGAAGCCGGCCCTGACCAGTTCGTCCACAATCAGATGGCCCTCGGTGCAGTGCTCCAGGGTCATCCGGACGCCGAACTCCTTGGCGATGCGGATGGCGGTGCAGATATCGTCCGCCCGGTGGGCGTGGGCCTTCAGGGGGATCTCCCCCCGCAGAACGGGGATCAGAGCCTCCATCTTCATGTCAAACTTGGGCTTTTTCAGCGCGTCGCCGGCGGCGGCGTCCTTCCGCTCCATGTAGTCCCGGGCCTGGAAGAGCATGTCCCGCAGCTTGGCGGCGGTAGTCATGCGGGCGGAGTCCCCCTTCTCCTTGTAGCAGCGCTTGGGGTTCTCGCCAAAGGCGCACTTCATGGCCGCCTCCGGCAGCAGCACCATGTCGTCCACACAGGAGCCGGCGGTCTTGACCACGGCGAAGGTGCCGCCCAGCACATTGGCGCTGCCGGGGCCGGCGCCCACGGTGGTGACACCGCCCGCCAGGGCCATGGGAATAGCCCGGTCCTGGGGATAGAAGCCGTCGATGGCCCGCAGCTGGGCGGCCACAATGTCCCCCATCTCGTTGTAGTCGTGGCCCTCGATGCCCATGCCGTAGTTGTGGAGCCCCAGATGGCTGTGGGCCTCCACAAAGCCGGGGTAGACCCGCAGCCCGGAGGCGTCCAGGATCTCCTCCCCCGGCTGGGGCTGGAGGTCCGTGCCGATGGCGGCGATGACGCCCTCCCGCAGGGCGATGTCGCCCTCATAGGGCTGGGGATGGACCGCGTCGTAAATGGTACCGTTTTTGATGAGCATGGATACGCTCCTCCTTCTTCCGTACTACAGTCATTATACAAAAAAATGCCAGTTAATGCAAGGGGTGTCCCCCCGGGCCGGAAGGGGGGGCGTCGTCGCGTTCGCCGGCGGAGGATACTGGCCGCGGGAGAAGCATATGTCAGGCACTTTGTAAATTTAATTTGATGAATATAAAAATAGATTGACAAAATCGATTTTGATTATTATACTAAAACCTGCCAGCGGGAACGTCCCGCGGAGAGGAGAAGATTGTACATGGAACAAATTGACGCGCTGCGCCGGCGCTACCTGGCCCGGCTGGAGCCCCTGCGCTCCGCCATTGAGGCCCGCCGGGGGGCGTATGCCGCCGCCGGCTGCGGGGATGACGCCGCTCTGGAGAAAATCCGGCTGAACATTGTGAACATCTTCGCCACCCTGGCCACGGCGGCTGGAGGCGGCGACCGGGGGGCCTACTGCCGGGCCTGCCTGGAGCGGTTCGAAACTGTCCCCGCCAACTGGCGGCAGCGGCTGGCGGACGCCCAGCGCCATGGCGACGCCGCCACCGCGGCGGTGGAGACGGTAAAGTTGGAGAC
>USMP01000119.1 GCA_900555795.1 uncultured Eubacteriales bacterium | reverse complement strand
GTTGACAAGAGTTTCGCGGAGCGAAACCTTGGCGTGGGGCGGATTTACTCCGCTCCACGCAGATAAAAAACAAAGGGGTCCCCCGCGGGATGGAACATCCCGTGGGGGAGGGACGGCGTGACGATCGTGGAACTGAAGCAATAGCTGCGGCGGGAGCGGGCGGGAGTCCGCCGTCCTCGCTGCCGCCCCGGCGGGGCGCTGGCAGGAGTTTCGCGGAGCGAAGCCTTGGCGTGGGGCGGATTCACTCCGCTGGCACACGTATCCCGCCCCGGACGTAAAATGAAGTGTGGCCCGGGGATGTATGAATCGGCGGGCTTTTGGGCAACATTCTTGTATAATGCTTGGGTTTTGGAACGATATACAGACGAAATGGGCGGATTTTCGTACAAATTCCCATAAAGTGGCGAACATATCTTTTCTGTATACCGTTAAATTTGTGGAATGTGCCGTTGACGGGGAAAGAGAAATTTGCTAACATATTGATATATTCCCCCATTGCGGATATAGCATGTGATTGCGATAGAAGAGGAGATAGAGGCCTATGTATACGCAGGAAGTCACCATCAACAACGAGGTTGGTCTGCACGCGAGACCCGCCACCTATTTCATTCGCAAGGCCAACGAGTTTAAGAGCGGCATCTGGGTAGAGAAGGATGAGCGCCGGGTCAACGCCAAGAGTCTGCTGGGCGTACTGTCTCTGGGCATTGTCAAGGGAACGACGATCACCCTGATTGCTGACGGCTCCGATGAGAAAGAGGCTGTGGAGGCCCTGGCGGAGTTGGTTCGTTCCGGCGACTTTGGCGAATAAGAACGACGCGAGGTAAAAGACTGTTTCGGTGGCGAAACAGTCTTTTTTCTTGTTCCGGGGCGGGCGCGCATAAACCTTCATGCGCAGGCAGAGCACCACGAAAATTGGAAAAAGCGATACGCATGAAGGTTTACGCGCATGTGGGCCGTCCCTGCCCACGCGCCCGGATTTTTAGGCCATGCCGCTTTCAGAGGCACATGGCCATATTGCTATGCTTTTGCATAGCAATAAGCGGGGGAGCGGTCAAATGACCGCTCCTCCCGCGAAGCGAATGGCGCCCAGCGCCAGTTCCAGGGTGGGGTCCACCACCGGATAGGACAGATGGTACAGTTCCACCGCCAGGGGCAGTTCCGTACAGCCCAGGATCAGGGTTTCCGCCCCCTGGGCCAACAGAGCCTCCATGGCCGCCCTGGCTCCGGTGGTGTCATAGGCCATGTCTCCAGCCTTGACGCCCCGGTAGATCATGTCCATAATGGCCTGCTGGTCCGCTCCCTGGGGCGTCAGCAGCTGGATGCCGGTTCCGGCAAAGGTATTTTGATAGATCCGGGTCTGAATGGTGCCGTCAGTGGCCAGCAGCCCCGCTTTTTTGACGCCTCGCTCCGCCAGGGCATCAGCGGTGAGGCGGATCATATGCAGGACCGGCACCTCCACCGCCCCGGCCACCGCGTCGTAAAAATTGTGGGCGGTGTTGCAGGGCATGATGAGTACTCCGGCGCCTATGCGCTCCAGGTTTCGGGCGCTGGACACCAGTTCCGGCGTGGGGTCCGCGCCGCCGTGGAGCAGGGCGGCGGTTCGGTCGGGGATGTTGGTGTTGCTGTCGATAACCACCCTGAGGTGCTCCTGGTCGCAGGCGGCCTGGGTGTGCAGAATAATCTTCTGGAACAGGTCGGCGGTGGCCAGGGGCCCCATGCCGCCGATGATGCCAATCACTTTCTTCTCCATAGCGGACACTCTCCTTGTGGTACGGCGGCCTGGGGCCGCGCTTTTTTTTAGTGTACCACGGGAATGAATCCTCCGCAAGCATGAAAAAGGGGACGGCCCGGCGCTCCCGTGAGGCCGGGCCGTCCCCCTCTGCCCGCGCCGCGGCGGGCTAGGTCAGCAGATAGTGGGTCACGCCGAAGAGACGGGCCAGCTGCAGCTTGGCGGCCAGGCTCTCCTCGCTCTGGTACCACACGGCGGCGGTCTGATAGCGGTTGGGCGTATAGATGCAGTAGGCACTCTCGTAGCGGGAGGAGTAGTGGCAGGTGGTGTCGCTGCGCTCCAGCAGATCCGCCACCTCCTGGGCGGTGAGGGAATCCGTGCCCACGATCTGGCCGCTGGCAACTACCGTGCGCACGCCGCCCGCCGTCAGGCACAGCACGGCGGCGGACAGGTCCATGCCGCCGCCTTTGGCCCGGCGCAGCACGTCGTACAGCTGGGCGATGGGCTCCAGGGGGGTGGTGGGCAGGCCGCTGACCAGGGTGGCCTCCGGTGTGGCCACGGTGAGGCGGGGGGCGCTGGAGGTGGAGGCGACGGGCTGGGAGGCGGCATAGTAGCGCTCATAGAGCCGCACCAGCATGGCGGCAGCCTGCTCCCGGGTGGCGGTGGCGTCGGGGGCGAAGCGGCCGTCCCCCACGCCGGAGACAATGCCCAGGTCGTAGGCCAGGGTAATAAAGCCCCGGTTCACGGTAACGTCGGTGAAGGGGGAGCCGTAGTCCGCCGCGGAGCCCGCCAGGGAGGCGTAGCCCAGACTGCGCACCAGCATCACCGCCATCTCCTCCCGGGTGATGCTGTCGGTGGGGCGGAAGGCTCTTTCCGCGGAGAGGACGGCCCCGTTGGCACAGGCGGTCTCCACGGCGGTGTAAAACCAGCGCTCCCGGCCTACGTCGGTGAAGGTGGGCTGCGGGGGGGAGACAGCCTCCCAGCCAAACAGCCGCACCAGAGCGGTGACAAAGGCGGCCCGGGTAATGCTTTGGCCCCGGCCGAACTGACCGCCGCCAACCCCCTGGAACAGGCCCAGTTCCGTGGCCCGGCGGACGCTTTCGGCGGACCAGTGGCCCTGGGGAATGTCAGTGTATCCGGTGTCCGCGGCCAGAGCGGGGGGCAGAAGGGACAGAGTCAGCGCCAGGGCCAGCGTCAGGACAAGCAGTCGCGTTTTCATGAGGGATCAACCTCTTTCCTGTGAAATCAGAAGCCGGCAGGGCCGGTGGGCAGTATTGTAACAGATTTTTTTGCCGCCGTCAATTTTTCCGCCGCCATGGCGCGCCCGCCGGCATAAGACCTGCGGAAACCGGGCTTAGTCTCCCTCCGCCGGTGGGCGGTGAAGTTGTTCTTTACCTTTTCCAGTTTTTTTGCTATAATAATCTAGTTATTTTGGTGCCTTCTGTCCGCTGCTCCAAGGGGGGCGGGCGGGGGGCCGGAAAGGAGGGGATATCCTGTGAAATATGCCAGATGGACTGGCGGCGGCTGCGGCCAGGCCGCGGCCGAGGGGCTGTGCGCGGCGGGGTACCCCCGCCTTTTATCCCAGGTTCTCTCCGCCCGGGGCGTCTCCACTGTGGAGGAGGCGGCGCTCTTTTTGGAGCGGGACCGGCAGCTGGCCTACTCCCCCATGCTGATGAAGGATATGGACCGGGCGGCGGCCCGGATCAGCCGGGGCCTGGCCCAGGGGGAGCGCATGGCCGTATTCGGGGACTACGATGTGGACGGCATTACCGCCACGGTGCTGCTGGTGGACTACCTCCGCTCCCGGGGGGCGGACTGCCTGAAGTATATTCCCCGGCGCATAGAGGACGGCTACGGCCTGGGCTGCGACGCCCTGCGGGGCCTTAAGGACCAGGGGGTGAGCCTGGTCATTACCGTGGACTGCGGCATCACGGGCGTGGAGGAGGCCCTCTATGCCCGGGAGATTGGCCTGGACCTGGTCATTACCGACCACCATGAGTGCAAGGATACCCTGCCCGATGCCGTGGCGGTGGTGGACCCCCGGCGGCCGGACTGCCCCTACCCCTTTAAACACCTGGCGGGGGTGGGCGTGGCGCTGAAGCTGGTGCTGGCCCTGGGGGGGCAGCGGGAGGATGCCCTCTTCGCCCGCTACTGCACCCTGGCGGCCATTGGCACCGTGGCGGATGTGATGAAAATGAGCGATGAGAACCGGACCATCGTCTACCGGGGGCTGGAGTCCATTGCAAACACCAGGTTTGTGGGCCTGCGGGCCCTGCTGCGGGAGACAGGGCTGCTGGATAAGGAGATCACCTCCACCCAGATCGGCTTTGTCCTGGCCCCCCGCATCAACGCGGCCGGCCGCATGGGGGCGGCGGAACTGGCGGCGGATCTTCTGCTGACGGATGACGAGGGGCAGGCGGAGCGCCTGGCCCGCCAGCTGTGCGAATTGAACCGGGAGCGCCAGGTGGTGGAGCAGGAGATCTTTTCCCAGGCGGTGGAGCAGATTGCCGGGCTGGACGATGGGGAGCGCTGCGCCCTGGTGCTCTCCAGCGAGGTGTGGCACCAGGGGGTGGTGGGGATTGTGGCCTCCCGCCTCAGTGAGAAGTACTCCTGCCCCAGCTTTATGATCCATCTGCAAAACGGCGTGGGCAAGGGCTCCTGCCGCAGCTATGGGGGATTTAATCTCTTTGCCGCCCTGGAGTCCTGCTCTGATCTGCTGGTGGATTTCGGCGGCCACGCCCTGGCCGCCGGCTTCAACATCCGCCAGGAGGATATTCCCGCCTTCCGCCGGCGGATGAACCGGTGCGTCAGCGCATTTCTGGGCGGGGAGAGCCCCGTGTCCTCCCTGGAGGTGGACGTGGAACTGGACCGGCCCGAGGCGGTGACGCTGGAGGAGGTGGAACAGCTGGGCCGCCTGGAGCCCTACGGCGCGGGCAACAACCGCCCCGTTTTCTGCCTGCGCGGCGCGCGGCTGGAGTCCATGCAGAGCGTAGGACAGAATAAGCATCTCAAGCTCCGGCTCCAGAAGGGCCACACGAGCTTCGACGGCATCTTCTTCTCCGTCACCCCCGCGGAATGCGGCCTGACCGTCGGCGTGGACGCCGCCTTCTACCTTCAGATCAATGAATTCCGCGGCAGCCGCTCCCTGCAGCTCCAGCTCGTCGATCTGCGCAGCGCGCACGACCCCGGCGCCCGCGAGGCCGAGCAGCTTGAGCTGTGCCGCACGCTGATCCGCGGCGGCGGCGTGAGCGCGAAGGAGGCCGCGAAGCTCCTGCCCTCGCGCGAGCAGTTCGTGCGCGTCTGGCGTGCGCTCGAGCGCGAGGTGGACGGCACGCTCACCTCTCCGGAGCTGCCCTTCCTGCGGCGGCTCTCCGCCGAGGCCCTTGGCGCGGAGAGCTTTCCGCGCACGGTCATGTGCCTCGCGGTTTTTGCCGAGCGCGGGCTCGTGACCGTCGAGCGCCACGACAAATACATCACGCTCCGTCTCACCGGCGGCAAGCG
>USMP01000118.1 GCA_900555795.1 uncultured Eubacteriales bacterium | reverse complement strand
CCGCCGTGCGCTCCGCCGCCGCGGGCCGTACCGCCCGGGATGGCGGGCCGATCCAGCTGATGGCCGGATGCAGCCATATCACCACCCGTGAGGTGATCCGCCTGGTAAAGCTGGTGGAGCAGGTGGGCGGCTATGACGCTGTCAGCGTGCTGACGCCCATGTTTATCAGCCAGACCCAGGACGAACTGTACCGATACTTCCGCTCCATTGCGGACAGCACCGACCTGCCGGTGGTCATGTACAACAACCGGCCCAAGACCAATGTGACCATCGCTCCGGAGACGGTGGCCCGGCTGGTGCGGGACTGCCCCAACATTGTGGGGGTCAAGGATTCCACCGGCGATATGACCAACTGTGAGGAGTACCTGCGCCTGACCATGGATCAGCGGGACCGCTTCTCGGTTATCATGGGCCGGGATACTATGATCTATGCCGGGCTGCACTACGGCTGCGCCGGCGCGGTGGCCAGCTGCGCCAATGTGGCGCCACGGCTGGTGGCGGACATCTACGACAAGTTTGTGGACGGGGACTGGGCGGGTGCGCTGGCGGCGCAGTTCCGTCTCTCCCCCCTGCGCATCGCCTGCTCCATGGGCACCTTTCCCCAGGTCATTAAGGAGGGGCTGGAACTGCAGGGCATCCCTGTGGGCAGCTGCCTGGAGCCCATCCAAAGGCTGAAGAGTGAGGAGCGGGAGAAGCTGCGCCAGGTCCTTTCCGACATGGGGCTGGTGGCCCGGGGGTAAATACAATGGGGAGCGGCCCATCAGGACCGCTCCCCGTCCCGCTGTGAGGCGCCCAACCACTTTTTACCCGGCAGGGTTTCTATTGGCGGGGAAATCTGGTAGAATATTGTCTGATAAACAGACCGCCATGGGGCTTGCTTGTGGGACAATACGCATTATGACAGAGGGGGCCGGCTGAGCCGGCCCGGGAAAGGAGACAACACGGATGCGGCATATGGTCAAACTGAAAAATGGCGGGCTGGTTCCGGCCCTGGGCCAGGGCTCCTGGTATCTGGGGGATGACCCGGCGACCCGGGAGCGGGAGATTGGCGCGCTGAGGGCGGGGCTGGAGGCAGGCATGACCCTGCTGGATACTGCCGAGATGTATGGCGGCGGCCGCAGTGAGGCGCTGGTGGGCGAGGCGATTGCCGGGACGGAGCGGGAGAAGCTGTTCCTGGTGTCCAAGGTGCTGCCGCAAAACGCCGGGCGGCGGCGGATCTTCGCCAGCTGTGAGGCCACCCTTCGCCGCCTGGGGACGGACTACCTGGATCTGTACCTGCTCCACTGGCGGGGCGGCGTCCCCCTGGAGGAGACGGTGGCGTGCATGGAGGAGTTGTGCTCGTCGGGGAGGATCCGCGCCTGGGGTGTGTCCAACTTTGATGTGGACGACATGGAGGAACTGTGGAACCTAGACCGGGGAAGGAACTGCCAGGTGAACCAGGTGCTCTACCATATGGGTTCCCGGGGCGTGGAGTACAGCCTGCTGCCCTGGATGCGAAGCCATGGGGTGGCCCTTATGGCCTACTGCCCCCTGGCCCAGGGCAGAAGCCTCCGCAGGGGCCTGCTGACCAGCCCTGTTTTGGGGCAGATTGCCAGGAAGCACGGTGTTCCGGCGGAACAGGTAATGCTGGCCTGGTGCACCCGGGATGAAAACACCGTTGCCATCCCCAGAAGTTCCCGGCCGGAGCACACCCTGTCCAACGCCGCTGCCGACGGCCTTGTTCTGGACGGGGAGGATCTGGCGGCTATCGACCGTCTCTGCCCGCCCCCCCGGCGGAAGGAGCCGCTGGATATCCAGTAGCGGCCACGCTGAAAATCAAGAGGGAGGGACACCGTATACGCGGCGTCCCTCCCTCTCCCTATGTTCACTGGATGGCGATCTGCCGCGCGTCCGACCGGCGCAGGGCGATCACCGCGCCGCATACGGCGTATGCCACCGGGTCGCCCCAGGGGCTCTCCTGCACCGCCGCCACGCTGCCTCCGGGTACAAACCCCAGTTCCAGCATCCGCCGCCGCTGCTGGGCAGGGGCGGCCAGGGCACATACCGTGGCCCGCTGTCCCACTGCCAGACGGTCCAGAGTTCTGGCGTCCTCCATGAGGGAATGGTCCCTCCTTCCTTCGCGGCGTCCGCCTGTTGGGGCGGGCACCTGTGTTCGCTCTATTGTATGTAGCGGCTACGGGCGGTGTTCCCAAGTGGTGTCCAGGTGGGCCAGAATGCCCTGGGCAATGCCCCGGGCCAGCTGCTCCTGGTAGGCTGGCTGGGTTAGCAGCGCCAACTCCCCCGGTGTGGACATATACCCGCATTCCACCAGGGCGGCGGGCATGGCCGCGGTGCGGAGCACAGCCAGTTCCGGTCGGGCCTCTGTACCCATGTCGGCGGCTCCGGTGGCCTCCATCATGGCCTGCCGCAAGGTTTCCGCCAGCTGCCAGCCCGGCAACTGCTCCCCGAAGGCGGCGGTATAAATACCGGCGGCGGACGGGTTTGTGACGCTGGCGTTGCAGTGGATGCTGACAAAGAGATCCGCCTTCAGCGCGCCGGCAAACTCCGTGCGCTGGTAGAGCCCCACATCCTGGTCCGATTCCCGGGTCAGGGCCACCCGGACGCCTTCCGCCTCCAGCAGGGGCCGCGCCGCGCGGGCGATGGCCAGATTCAGGTCCTTCTCATATACGCCGCCGTATTGGGCGCCGGTGCTCTCCCCGCCGTGGCCCGGGTCCAGCACCACCAGGGGCTCCGCCGGTGCATGGGGACTTGTGATGACGGCGGTGCGGCTGGCGGCGTCCCAGGTGACGGTGCAGCCAAGAGCCTCGGCTAGGGCCCGCAGAGGCGCCATGGTCACGCCGTTGTGGAGATAGGCGTCCGCCATCAATTCCTGGCCATTGACCGTAACGCGTACGCCGCCGTCCGCTCCGGCGGCGGTGAGGGAGAGCAGAAACAGCAGGCATATTGCGAAAAGCGATGCGTATAGTGGTTTCATAGGGGTTGTCCTTTCCCGTAGTCCTCCGCCCGGCGGCTTGCGCGGCGCGAAAGCTGCCACCATTGTAGCGGACAGGCCCTGGAAAGAACAAGCGGTAAGTTTTGGAGAGCGAGGGAGCACATGACGGACATTGAGACCTTGGATCAGCTGCCGGTGGGCGGCAGGTGCGTGATCTGGCAGGTGGAAAACCAGCGGGGGGCGGTCAAGCGGCGGCTCATTGACATGGGCCTCACACCGGGCACCCAGGTGCAGCTGACCCATCTGGCCCCTCTGGGGGACCCTATGGAACTGCGGCTGCGGGGCTATGCCCTGAGCCTGCGGCGGGAGGATGCCAGGCGCATCCAGGTGCGGCCTGCGGGGGAGGGCTGGGAGCGCGGCTGGGCCGCGCCGGAGGGGGCCTATCACACGGGAGGGCCCTGCGTGGGGCCATGCCATGGCTGCCCTGTGGGCTGCCCGGCGGAGTGGAGGCCCGCTGCTGTCTCCCTGGAACACCGCCAGGGGGAGGAGGACTGCCGGGCTGATGGGGAAGTTTCGCCGTCTGCCGGCGGAGGCAGGGCGGCTTTGGCGGGAAATCCCAACAGCGGCAAGACCACCCTCTTCAACGCGCTCACCGGCGCCAATCAGTCCGTGGGCAACTGGCCGGGGGTGACGGTGGAGAGAAAGGAGGGAACCGTCCGGAGCGGGGGCTTTACCCTGGTGGATCTGCCGGGAATTTACTCCCTGTCCCCCTATTCCCTGGAGGAGCGGACGGCACGGCGCTTTTTGGCGGAGGAGAGGCCGGAGGTAATCATCAATATTGTGGACGCCGCCAATCTGGAGCGGAACCTGTACCTTACCACCCAGCTGCTGGAACTGGAGCGGCCTATGGTGGTGGCGCTGAATTTTATGGACGAGGTGGAGCGGCGGGGCGACAGGATCGACTGCAGGCTTTTGGAGGCCCAGCTGGGGGTGCCGGTGGTGCCTATCTCCGCCCGGGAGGGGCGGAACCTGGATACCCTGGTGCTCCGCGCCAAAAAGCAGATGGCGGCGGGGGCCGCCGTGGAGCCGGACGGGCTGTACGATGATCTGACCCATGTGGCCCACCACCGGATTGCGGAATTGATCCGCTCCCGGGCCTGCCGGCTGGGGATTTCAGTCCACTGGGCGGCGGTGAAGCTGCTGGAGGGGGACGGACCGGTGGCGGACGCCCTGGGACTGGGTCCGGAGGAGCGGACGGCGGTGGAGGCGGTGGCCGGGGACTACGAGGCCGCCGGCGGCCTGGGGGACCGGGAGACCCTGCTGGCGGACAGCCGCTATCGCTTTGTGGAGCAGGCTGTCCGCTGCTGCCTGCGCCGGGGGCGGCGGGGGGAGAAACCGACCGTCAGCGATCGCATTGACGCCGTGGCGACCCACAGGTATTTGGCGGTGCCCCTCTTTTTAGCGGTGATGCTGGGTGTGTTTTACATGACCTTCAGCGGCCCTGGGGCCTGGCTTTCCCGGGCGGCGGCCGCGCTTGTGGAGCGCGTGATCTGCCCGGGGGCCGCCGGATATTTGACGGCGCTGGGAGCGCCGGCGTGGCTGCGGGGGGTGCTGGTGGACGGGCTCTTGGCCGGGGTGGGCGGGGTGCTGACCTTCCTGCCCATGGTGGCGCTGCTCTTTGTCTGCCTGGCCGTTCTGGAGGACAGCGGCTATATGGCCCGGGCCGCCTTTGTTATGGACCGGGTGCTGCGCCGGTTTGGCCTGTCGGGAAAGGCGTTCATTCCCATGCTGATGGGGTTTGGCTGCACGGTGCCCGCCGTACTGGCCGCCCGGACCATGGAGAGCGAGAAGGACCGGCGGATGACCATTCTGCTGACGCCCTTCATGTCCTGCGGGGCGCGGCTGCCCATCTACGCCCTTATGACGGCGGCCTTCTTTCCGGACCGGGCGGCTCTGGCGGTATTTGCCCTGTACCTGCTGGGTCCGGCGGCCGCCGTGGTGTCGGGCCTGATTTTGAAGCGGGCGGTCTTTCAGGGGGACCCCGCCCCCTTTTTGCTGGAATTGCCCCCCTATCGCATGCCAACCGCCCGGAGCGTTGGGCGCAGGGTAGGCCAGCGGGTGGGGGACTTCCTCACCCGGGCGGGGACGCTGATTGCCGCCATGAGTACGGTGCTGTGGTGCCTCCAGCATATTTCGACGGACCTGCGGCTGGTGGAGGACGCCGCCCGGAGCATGCTGGCCTGGCTGGGCAGTGCTGTGGCGCCGGTGTTCGCACCCATGGGCTTTGGCCTGTGGCAGGCGGCGGTAGCCCTCTTGGCG
>USMP01000117.1 GCA_900555795.1 uncultured Eubacteriales bacterium | reverse complement strand
AAAAACCTGACGCGCTTCGCGCTATAAAAAGCTTTTCAAGCTTTTTATCAGGTTTTAGTATAAAACCGCGGACAGCAAACATATATCAACACCCGGCGGCACTGCCATACAGCAGCGCCGCCGGGTGTTTTCTGTGTCTCTACAGGCACAGATCCTTTCGGGAAAACCGCCAGATTCCCAGGGCGAACAGGGCCGCCGCCCCCAGGTACAGGGGAATGGCCAGGGCCAGGGCCCCCGGCTCCCCGGCGGCGATAGCGCCGGCGTCAAAGAGAGTCAGCGGGGTGGCCCAGCGCAGCCACGAAAGATCCTCACCCACCTGGCTGAGCATCTGCACCAAAACAAACGCTCCGCAGAGCCCGCCGCCCACGCCCAGGGCGTACCGGCTGTCCGTAAAGAGACAGGCGCTGGCGAAGCACAGCCCGGAGAAAAACAGCAGCAGCCCCAGAAGGCCCACATTTACCAGCAGGAACCGCCGCACATCCAGTTCCCCCGGAAACAAAAGCGCGCTGAGCGCCAGGCACAGCGCCGTATTCCACACCGCGGCCGCCAGCACCAGCAGGCCCAGCACCTTCCCCTGGGTCAGCGCCAGCTTCCAGCGGGGGTGGGGACTGGCCAGCAGCCAGGCCATGGCTCCCCGGTCCACATACCGCGCCAGCAGCCGGTTTACCAGGATCAGGATCATGACCACCGGCAGGCATACGAAGAGGAAGCCGTAGAGATAGTTCACCAAAAACTCCAGCAGGGTGCTGCCGGGGTTTGACATGCCGAAGGCGGCAAAGAGCTCCGGCATGCTGGCCGCCATGGCGTTCAGGCTCTCCCCCAGTTTGGGGTCAAACATCCCCACAATCACCGCCCCGTACAGGGTGAATACGGCGCAGAAAATCAGCAGAATCTTATAGTTGGCGCGAATCTCGCGCCGCAGCAGGGGCCAGCACAGCATTACGCCTCACCTCCATAAAAATGCAGAAACAGTTCCTCCAGGGACTGGCCCCGGGCCTCCAGATCCACCACCGGGAAGGTGGAGGCCCGGGCCAAAAGGGCCGGCAGGGCCGCCGGGTCCGTCACCGTCACGGCCACCCGGTCGCCGGATCGCTCCGCTCCCTCCAGGGCCGCCGCCAGGCCGGCAGCGTCCTGCTCCGTGGCCAGCGTGAAGTGCAGCACCCTGCCCCGGCGGAGGCTGGCGGCAGTCTCCACTGCCACCAGGCGGCCCGCCCGCAGGATGGCCACCCGGTCGCAGGTCCGCTCCACCTCCTCAAAGAGGTGGCTGGAGAGCAGCACCGTGGTCCCACGGGCCTTCTCCTCCAGCAGCAGTTCAATAAACAGGTTCTGCATCAGCGGGTCCAGCCCGCTGGTGGGCTCATCCAGAAGCAGCAGCCGGGGCCGGGCCATAAAGGCGCACACCAGCCCCACCTTCTGCCGGGTGCCCTTGCTCATTTTCCGAAGCCCTACGCCGGCATCCAGCTGAAACCGCTCCGCCAGTTCTCTGGCTCGGCCCAGATCCCCCAGTTCCCGCATATCCGCCATCAGGCGGATAAACTGCCAGCCTGTCAGATCATCCATCAGGGCCAGTTCCCCGGGCAGATACCCCACATCCCCGTGGACGACCGCGGCCTGGGCAAAGCAGGGCCGCCCCAGCACCTCCGCCGTGCCCCCGTCGGGGCGGATAAATCCCATGAGCAGGCGGATGGTGGTGGTTTTTCCCGCCCCATTGGGGCCAAGGAAGCCAAAGACCTCCCCCTGGTCCACCGCAAGATCCAGGCCCTGCACCCCCCGGCCGCCGCCATAGCCCTTGGTCAGGCCCCTGGCCCGGATAATCGCTTCGCTCATTGGTACTCCTCCTTATACACATACTGGCGCACCATGTCCCGCCACAGGACATACTGCTCCATCATCTCATCCAGGTCCAGTTCCCGCCCCGCCATGCGCTGCATGTGCACATAGCCGTCGGCCAGGTACATCAGCAGATCCAGCGCCTGGAGGGGGGTAACGCCGGGCTTGAACTTCTCCCGGTCCACATGGCCGAAGTACTGCTCGGTCATCCTGTCCACCAGATCCACGGTGTAGCGCTGGAGTTTTATGCCGAGGCCGCTGTCCCCGGCATAGTACATTCTGAGGGAAAAATGCAGGCTGTGGGGCATAGTCCGCAGGTAGGTCAGCTTCTCCCGGACGCCGTATTCCAGAATGTCAAAGAAATCCGTCAGCCCCGCCAGTTCCTGCAGATGCAGATGGGCCTCTATCCGCTCCTTTACACTCCGCACCAGGTCCAGATACAGGGACTCCTTATTTTTATAGTAGTAAAACAGCAGGCCCTTGGAGATGCCCGCCCGGGCGGCAATATCGTCGGTACTGGCCCTCTTGTAGTCCTTCTCCGCAAATTCCTCCAGCGCCGCCTGCATGATACGCCCCTGTTTCTCCCGGGGCAGCTGCCGGAACGGCTCCGCCATGGGCGTCCCTCCTCCCTTTGACCGGCGGGTCAGGTTTCTGATTTCATTCTACCGGATTGACTGGTTTTTACAAGCCCCCTCCCTTGTTCTTTTTTAAAAAGCATGCTACAATCTTGTGTAAGAAGGCCGGCGTCAAGACGCCGTATCGACTATGGAGGTATGTATGGCTAAGGATATGGAAATTCTCAAAAGAAGTGACATGGACCCGGCGGGCTGCTGGAATACGGCGGACCTCTTTGCCACAGACGAGGCGTGGCAGGCGGAGTTTGACGCCAGCCAGAGCCTGACCACCCAGGCCGCCGCCTACCAGGGGCGGCTGGGGGAGAGCGCCCAGACCCTGTACGACTATCTGACCTGGCTGGAGCAGACCAATACCCGGGTGGAGAAGCTGTTCTGCTACGCTTTCCTGCGCAACGACGAGGACACCGCCAATCCCACCTATCAGGCCATGAAGGGCCGCTGCTACACCTTCGTGGTGGCCCTGGGCAGCGCCACGGCCTTTGAGGGGCCGGAGTTGGTGGCCATCCCCGACGAAACCCTGGACCGGTTTTACCGGGAGAAGCCGGAACTGGAGACCTACCGCCGGTACCTGACCCGGGCCCGGCTGGGCCGGGAGCACACCCTGTCCCCGGCGGAGGAGAACCTGTTGGCCGCCGCCGCCGACGTGGGCCGGGGCCCCAGCGGCATCTTCAACGCCTTTAACGACGCCGATATGAAATTCCCCTCCGTCACCGACAGCCAGGGAAAGACCTACTCCCTCACCAACGGCTCCTACATCTCCCTGATGGAGAGCGGGGACCGGACGCTGCGGGAAAACGCCTTCAAGGCCTTTTACGGCGTCTATGACGCCAGCCGCAACGCCCTGGCCGCCATGCTCAACGCCGAGGTGCGCAAGAACGTGTTTTTCGCCCGGGCCAGGAAGTACGCCAGCGCCCTGGAGGGCTCCCTCCAGCCGGTGGAGGTGCCGGAGGCGGTGTATCACAACCTGATCCAGGCCGTCCACCAGAACATGGACAAAATGTACCGGTATATGGCCCTGCGGAAAAAGGTGATGGGCCTGGAGCAGCTGCACATGTACGATATCTACGCCAGCATGGTTCCCGAGGCGGAGCAGGAGATCCCCTTCCAGCAGGCCCGCTGCGAGGTGCTGGAGGCCACCCGGGTGCTGGGAGAGGAGTACCACCAGGCCCTCTCCCGCAGCTTCCAGGAGCGGTGGATGGACATCTACGAAAACCAGGGCAAGCGCTCCGGCGCCTACTCCATGGGCACGCCGGTGCACCCCTTCGTGCTGCTCAACCACAAGGACACCCTCAACAGCGAGTTTACCTTGGCCCACGAGATGGGCCACGCCATGCACTCCTATCTCAGCAGCAAGTATCAGCGGCCCATGTACTCCGACTACGTTCTCTTCGTGGCGGAGGTGGCTTCCACCTGCAACGAGGCCCTGCTCATGCAGTATCTGCTGAAGAAAACTACGGATAAAAAGCAGCGGGCCGTGCTCATCAACTACTTCCTGGAGCAGTTCCGCACCACCCTGTACCGCCAGACCATGTTCGCGGAGTTTGAACTGGAGGCCAGCCGGCTGGCGGAGCGGGGGGAAACTCTCACCGCCGAGGCCCTCTGCCAGCTGTACTACGGCCTGAACAAGTTCTACTATGGCGAGGACGTGGTTGTGGACCGGGAGATCGAGATGGAGTGGAGCCGCATCCCCCACTTCTACCGGAACTTCTATGTCTACCAGTATGCCACCGGCTTCTCCGCCGCCATGGCCCTGAGCAAGCGGATTCTGGAGGGCGGCGAGGCGGCTGTGGAGGACTACCTGAAGTTCCTCTCCGGCGGCTGCTCCACCGACCCTGTGAGCCTGCTGAAGATTGCCGGGGTGGACATGTCTACCCCGGAGCCGGTGAATGCGGCGCTGGAACTCTTCGGCTCCCTCATCGACGAACTGGAGTCCCTTATGGCCGACTAAGGCCGCCTCACCATACAGCAGCGGCGCGGAGAGTCAGCTACATCCGGCTCTCCGCGCCGCTGCCGCATTCCCTTCACACACGGGGCCGCTCCCGGGCGCCTGACGGCCCCAGGCGGCGGCGCAGGCTGGCCAGGTCGTGCACCGGCTCCTGGCAGGCTCCGTCCTGGCAGAGATAGTATGCCTCTCCCGTCTCCGGCACGGGATAATCGGCGGTAAAGGGGGCCAGCCGGGCCAGGGCGCGGCTGTTTTCCCCGGTCTTGACCAGGGCGCTTACCCGGTCCGCCAGGGCGGTGAGCTCCGCGGGGGCCCCCTCCGCCGCCGTGCACACCAGTTCCCGCCCGGGGTGCATGTCCTCCAACAGAGCCAGCAGGGCAAAGGTGTGGCCGGCGGGGTAGTCCCGCAGATTTCCCGCCAGCCAGGCCAGCTGGCGCTGGGCCGCCTGGCGGTACTCCTCCCTGGCTGTCAGACGCCCCAGCCGCAGCAGGGCCAGGGCCGCCACGGCGTTGCCGGAGGGGAGGGCCCCGTCATAGGTCTCCTTGGGCCGGGCAATGAGCCGTTCCCCCTGGTGGGCGGTGGGGTAGAATCCAGCCCGCTCCTCGTCCCAGAAATCCGCCAGCAGCCGGTCCGCCAGCGCCGCCGCCTCCCGCAGGACCTGGGTGGAAAAGTGGGCGGCGTACAGCTCCAGCAGGCCCCAGAGGTAGTAGGCATAGTCCTCCAGCTGTCCGGCGCCGGCGGCCTCCCGGTCCCGCCAGCGGCGCAGAAGCTGCCCCTCCGGCGTGGTGAGCCGGGTCTTTAAAAAGAGCCGGGCCGTCTGCGCCGCCCGGAGATACCGCTCCTCGCCCAGCACCCGGGCTCCCCG
>USMP01000116.1 GCA_900555795.1 uncultured Eubacteriales bacterium | reverse complement strand
TGATCCTGGCGGCGGTGGTGGTGACGGAGAGGCTGGTGGCCCTATGGCTGTAACCATCCTGCTGGTGCGCCACGGAAAGACCCAGGGAAATCTGGAGCGGCGCTATATCGGCGCCACCGACCAGCCCCTCTGCCCCCAGGGGCGCTCCGCTCTGGCGACGCTGTCCCTGCCGCCGGCGGACCGGGTGTACGCCTCCCCCATGGCCCGCTCCCGGGCAGCAGGCGGAACTGGTGCCGGATTTCCGGGAGTGCGACTTCGGCGCCTTCGAGGGGCGGACCTACGAGGAGCTGAAGGAGGACGGGGCCTACCGGGCCTGGCTGGACGGCGGCGGCATGGCGGCGCCCCCCGGCGGGGAGAGCAAGGCCGCCCAGGGGGAGCGCACCCTTCGGGCGTTTCTGTCCATCGCCGGGGCGTTCCGGGATGGGGAGACGGCGGCGCTGGTGGTGCACGGCGGCACCATTATGGCGCTGCTGGAGGCCCTGGAGGCCAGCCACGATTTCTACCGCTGGCAGGCCCCCAACGGGGGCGGCTTCCGCTGCCGCTGGGACGGCAGGGCCCTGGCGGTGGAGGGGGCCCTGCAGGGCGCTTAGCCGCCGTGAAACAGCGGGGGCGGGACCCCGGCGGCGAAACCCTGCCAGGGAATAACGGCGGAACCCCCAACAACTCCGCAACAAGCAAGGGCCTCTTCCCCACTTGGGGGAAGAGGCCCTATCCGTCTTGTATTATATCCTAAAAAAATTACAGTTTGTTGACAACCGGAATCACCATGGGACTCCGCTTGGTGTTCTTGAAGAGGTAGCTGCTGACGGCGGACTTCACCGTACCCCGCAGTTCGCCCAGATCCTTGCTGTTTTTGGCGATGACACCCTCAGCGGCCCGGCCGGCCACCTCCCGCAACTCGCCCAGCATCTCCTCCGACTCCTTCACATAGATGAAGCCCCGGGTGATGATCTCCGGCTCGCTGATGAGGTGCCCGTTCTGCACGTTCAGGATCACCACCACCATGCCGTCCTCGGCCAGGATCTTCCGGTCCCGCAGCACCACGGCGCCCACGTCGCCCACGCCGCTGCCGTCCACGAACACCATGCCCGCCGGGGCCTGGGTGTCCGCCACCTTGATGGTCTTGGTGGTCAGTTCAATTACATCCCCAATGTCAGGCAGGACAATGTTCTTTCGCTCCATGCCCATCTCCATGGCCAGGTTCACATGGCGGCGGAGCATCCGCTGCTCCCCGTGGACGGGGATGAAGAACTTGGGCTTGACCAGCGCATGGATGATCTTCAGCTCCTCCTGGCAGGCATGGCCGGAAACGTGGAGCGCGCCCAGCCGCTCATTGACCACCTCGGCGTCCTTGCGGTAGAGCTCATTGATGACGCTTCCAATGGAGTTTTCGTTGCCGGGGATGGCGGAGGCGGAGATGATCACCCGGTCGCCCGCCTGGATGTCCACCTGCTTGTGGGTGGAAAACGCCATGCGGTACAGGGCGCTCATTTCCTCGCCCTGAGAGCCGGTGGTGACGATGACCTGCTTTTCCAGGGGCAGGCCCTTGATCTTGCTGATGTCCACCACGGTGTTCTTGGGCAGCTTCATATAGCCCAGCTCCGTGGCGATTTTCATGATGTTCTCCATGCTCCGCCCTGTGACGGCCACCTTCCGCCCACAGGCCGCGGCGGCGTCAATGACCTGCTGGATGCGGTGGACGTTGGAGGCGAAGGTGGTGATGATGATGCGCTGCTTGCACCCGGTGAACAGCTGGTCAAAGGTCCTGCCCACAATTTTCTCACTCATGGTGTAGCCGGGCCGCTCCACATTGGTGGAGTCCGCCAGCAGGGCCAGCACCCCCTCCTTCCCCAGTTCGCCGAAGCGGCCCAGGTCGATCACCGCCCCGTCGATGGGGGTGGAGTCGATCTTGAAGTCGCCGGTGTGGATCAGCACGCCCATGCTGGTGTGGATCGCGAAGGCCACGGAGTCAGCGATGGAGTGGTTGACGTGGATAAACTCCACATAGAACTTCCCGGCCCGGATCATCTCCCCGGCCTCCACGGTGATGAGTTTGGTCTGCTTGAGCAGGCCGTGCTCCTCCAGCTTCAGCTTGATCAGCCCCGCGGTGAGGCGGGTGCAGTAGATGGGCATGTTGACCTGCTTGAGCACATAGGGAATGGACCCGATGTGGTCCTCGTGGCCGTGGGTGATGAAGAGGCCCCGGATCCGGGACTTGTTTTTCACCAGATACGTCACGTCGGGGATCACCAGGTCAATGCCGTACATGTCCCCGTCGGGGAAGCCCATGCCGCAGTCCACCACAATAATCTCCCCGCCGTGCTCATATACGGTCATGTTCTTGCCGACCTCATTGAGGCCGCCAAGGGGAATAATTTTCATTTTTTCTGCCAAAATTGTACACTCCTTTTTGTTAAAACAGTCAAAAAACGGATGGAAAAAGCGCAGCGAAAACAGACGGGAAGGAGCGCCCCTCAACCCGCGCCTCGCTTCGCGCGGTACCGGGGAGCCCTCTGCCCGTTCTGCAAAAAAACGCCATTTCCCAGAGCGGCCGCCGGGGAGCGGGGACCGCCGTTATTTCATCGCGGGCGCGCCGCGGCGCCTGCAAAAAAACCAAAAGAAGCCGCGCCGCCTCCGGCGGCTCCAGCCATACAAAAAGCCTGGCCGCGCCCGCCCGGAGGGGCGACGCAGGCCGGCGGCGATTCACACAAAACCGCCATCTTATGGGTAGTATACCACGGTTATCTGGAAAAGTATACAAAAATTTTTTGTCGCTTTGTAAACTCCGCCCAAAAGGCGGCGGCAAGGCGGGGCCCGCCACGGGGACCGCAAATCCAACGGCGGCGGCGAGAACCCGCCCGCCGCCGTTCAAAACAGGGGACGCGCCTCCCCGGCGGGGAGTTTTTTGCCCCGTCGGACAATCCTCCCTTGCTCTTTTTTCCCCAGTATAGTATACTTTAATCTGAATTATTGTGGCGGCTTATACCCATGCCAGATACGAAGGAGGACTTCCTATGGAAAACCGCATCACAGTCAGCATCTGCGGCACAGATTACACCTTTACGGCGGCGGAGAGCCCCGCCTACATGCAGAAGGTGGCGGCCCTGGTGGACGCCAGGATGGAGGAGATCATGGCCTCCGGCCGCATCTCCCGGATGGACGCCGCCGTGCTGGCCGCAGCCAACATTGCCGACGAGATGTTCAAGCAGCAGGGCAGCACGGAGAACCTGCGCTCCCAGCTGAAGGGCTATCTGGACGAGGCCAACCGGGCCAAGGCGGAACTGAGCGAGTGCAAGCGGGAGATTTTCAAACTCCAGCAGCAGCTGCAAAACCGGAAGTAGCGCCATGGAACTGCTCTCACCCGCCGGCCACTGGGAGGCCATGGTGGCCGCCGTGCAGTGCGGCGCCGACGCCGTGTACCTGGGCTGCGGCGACTACAACGCCCGCCGGGGCGCGAAAAATTTCTCCCTGGAGGAGTTCCCCCAGGCGGTGGCCTACTGCCATTTGCGGGGGGTGAAGGTGTACCTGACGGTGAACACCCTGCTGACGGACCGGGAGATCCCGGGAGCGGCTGACCTGCTGTACCTGGCCAGCCGGTGGGGGGCGGACGGCGTCATTGTCCAGGACTGGGGCCTGGCGGCCCTGGCCCGGGAGATCGTGCCGGACCTGCCCCTCCACGGCAGCACCCAGATGACCGTTCACAGTCTCTCCGGCGTGGAGCGGGCGGCACAGCTGGGGATGAAGTGCGTGGTGCTGGGCCGGGAGCTGAGCCGGGAGGACATCCGCCTCATCTGCCGGCACAGCCCCATCAAGATCGAGGTGTTCGCCCACGGGGCCCTGTGCATGTGCTGGTCCGGCCAGTGCGCCATGAGCGCTCTTATTGGCCGGCGCAGCGGCAACCGGGGCGCCTGTGCCCAGCCCTGCCGTCTGCCCTACCGGCTGGACGGGGGGCCTATGGGCCACCCCCTGAGCCTGAAGGACGCCTGTCTTGCCTCCCAGCTGGGGGAACTGGCGGACATGGGCGTGTCCATCTTAAAGCTGGAGGGCCGCATGAAGCGGCCGGAATACGTGGCGGTCATCACCCGGATCTATGCCGCCCTCCTGCGGGAGCGACGGCAGCCCACCTGTGAGGAACTGCGGGAGCTGGAAGCGGCCTTTTCCCGCAGCGGCTTTACCCAGGGCTACTGGCGGGGGAAAACCGGGCCGGACATGTTCGGCACCCGGGGGGAGGATGCCCCGGAGCCGGCGGAGTTGTTTGCCCAGGCCAGGGCCGCCTATGAGAAGGAGACCCTGCGCACCGTGCCGGTGGCGCTCTCCGCCGATATCCAGGCGGGGCAGCCGGCGGTCCTCACCGCCCGGGACCAGGAGGGCCGCGCCGTTACCGTCCAGGGCCCTGTTCCCCAGGCGGCCCGGAGCCGCCCCCTTACCGCCCAGGAACTTGCCCAGCGGCTGGGAAAGACCGGGGGCACCGCCTTCCGGGCCGCCCACATCCAGGTGGATCTGGAGGAGGGGCTCTCCCTCCCCGCCAGCGCCGTCAACGGCCTACGGCGGGAGGCGCTGGACGCTCTGGCCGCCCGGCGCACCGCACCGCCCCAGCGGCGGGAAGCCCCCCTGCCGCCGCCGGTTCCTGGCGGGCGGGGGCCCGGTCAGCCCTCCCTCACCGTATCCCTCAGCCGGGGCGAACAGCTGACGGCGGCGCTGACCGCCCTCTCCCCCGCCCTGATCTATCTTCCGGCGGAGCGGATTGAGGAGTTTGACCTCACGCCCCGGGGAGACGCCGCCGTCCCGCTGTGCGTCTCCCTTCCCCGGATCTGTAAGGACAGCGAGCTGCCCGATCTCCAGCGTCTGCTGGAGATTGCCCGGGAGAAGGGCTGCCGTTCCGCCGCCGTGCAGAATATCGGCCAGCTGGAACTGGTGGAGCGCCTGGGCTTTTCTCCCCGAGGGGACTACGGGCTGAACCTCTTCAACAGCCGCTCCCTGGCAGAGGCCGCCCGGTGGGGCCTGGAGAGCGCCACGGTGTCCTTTGAACTGCGGCAGGAGCAGGTGCGGGATCTGGCGAAGATGCTGCCCTGCGAGGCCATTGTCTACGGCCACCTGCCGCTGATGGTGACGGAGAACTGCCTTACAGCCAACAGTCTGGGGTGCGCATCCCGGAACCTCCAGGGAACCTGCCGGGGCCCCCACGCCCTGACGGACCGGCGGGGGGAGCGGTTCCCGGTGCTGCCGGTATTCGGCTGCCGGAGCGAGATTGAAAACGGAAAGCCCCTGTTTCTGGCGGACAAGCCGGATTTCCGCCGCTGCGGCCTCACCTGGGGCCGGCTG
>USMP01000115.1 GCA_900555795.1 uncultured Eubacteriales bacterium | reverse complement strand
CTCAACCGGCTGTTCGCCCAGACCCAGCTCCAGATCACCTTCGCCATCAACATGCTGGCGCTGGTCAACAACCAGTCCCAGCCCCGCATCCTCTCCCTGCGGCATATCCTGGACGAATACCTGGCCTTCCAGGAGGAGGTCATCCTCCGGCGCACCAAGTTCGACCTGCGCAAGGCGCAGGAGCGGGCCCACCTGCTGGAGGGACTGCTCATCGCCCAGGACAATATCGACGAGGTCATCCGGATCATTCGCCAGAGCTATGACAACGCCAAGGAAAACCTGATGGCGCGCTTCGGCCTGGACGACGTGCAGGCCCAGGCCATCTGCGAAATGCGCCTGATCGCCCTTCAGGGCCTGAACCGGGAGAAGCTGGAGGCCGAGTACAAGGAGCTGGAGGAGCGCATCGCCTACTTCAACCAGCTGCTCAGCGACGAGGGCCTTTTGAAGCAGGTGCTCAAGGACGAACTGACCGAGATCCGCAGCAAATACGGCGACGACCGGGTCACCGAGATCGCCTTTGCCGAGGACGATCTGGACGTGGAGGACTTCTGCCCCGTCCAGCACCCCGCCGACGCTGCCGACAGCGATATCATCACCACTCACTTTGAATACCACTGCATGGAGGATAACCTTCTGAAGCTGGATATGCTGGGCCACGATGATCCGTCCATGGTCCGCATGCTGGAGGACCTCACCGGCGTCAACGCCCGGGCTATTCCCCTGGATGATCGGGACACCATGAGCCTTTTCACCTCCAGCCGCGCCCTGGGCTTTGAGAATGATGAACTCTTAGGCCCCACCGGGGCGGTGGCAATCCCGGAGTTCAACACCAAGTTTACCCGCCAGATGCTTATGGACACCCAGCCCAGGGACTTCAATACCCTGGTGCGGCTCTCCGGCTTCTCCCACGGCACCGACGTGTGGCTGGGCAACGCCCGGGAACTGATTCTGGAGGGAACCGCCGGCGTCAACGAGACGGTGGGCTGCCGCGACGATATTATGCTCTACCTGATCTCTATGGGCCTGGAGCCCAAGATGAGTTTTAAGATCATGGAGTCGGTGCGAAAGGGTAAGGTGAAGAAGGGCGGCTTTGAGCCGGGCTGGGAGGAGGCCATGCGGGAGCACGATGTGCCGGACTGGTACATTCAGTCTCTGGCAAAGATCGGTTACCTTTTCCCCAAGGCACATGCCGTGGCTTATGTGATGATGGCCTTCCGCATTGCCTGGTTTAAGGTCCACAGGCCTCTGGCTTTCTACGCCACCTTCTTCTCCATTCGGGCCAAGGCCTTTGACGCGGAGTACTGCTGTGCCGGGCTGGAGGCGGTGAAGCGGAAGCTGACGGAGATCTGGAATAACAAGGATGCCACCGCCGTGGAGCAGGATTTGGCGGTGACGCTGGAGGTGTGCTACGAATTTTACCTCCGGGGCTTTCGCTTTGACCCCATCAATATCTATGAGTCCGATGCCACCCGCTTCACCCTGAAGGGGGAGGACGCCCTGATCCCGCCCTTTACCGCTGTCCGCGGCCTGGGTGAGACGGCGGCTCTGGATACTGTGGAAAAGCGGAAGGGGAAGGAGTTTATCTCCGTGGAGGAGTTCGCCCTCTGCTGTAATAAGCTGTCCAAAACCCATATCGACCAGCTTAAGAGCCTGGGCGCCTTTGCCGGTATGGCGGATACCAGCCAAATTACTCTGTTTTAAAGGCACGCCGGGCTGGGGGACACCCCAGCCCGGCGTGCTTGACAGTTTGAAGCCTTCCGGCGCACCGGATATGGCCAACAAGGCATGTATTGTGCCGTTCAACCTCACTCTGCCAGCCCGTATTTCACTTTTATTCTATCCAGCTTTTCCAGGATGGGTTCGGCTCCAAACCAGAGGAAAAGCCAAGTGGCGGCGGCATGGACGCAGTCCATCGGGAAGCCGGAGATACAGTAGGTTACAATAATCTTCCAGCCCAGGTCGTTTGCCCACATGAGAGCCGACGCCGGGTTCATGATGCCGCCGTAGATCACAATAGCGCTCAGCGCGCCAAAGATACACAGGCTGACCCGGCTGCGCCGCAGCCAGCCCTTCCGGAACAGCACACCGGCAAGAAAGCCGATGATGCCCATGGCAAACATCTGCCACGGCGTCCACGGCCCCTGGGAGAACAGCACGTTGGAGGTCAGCATGGTCATGGCCCCCACGAGAAAGCCGGTCTCGCCGCCGAAGGCCACCCCCGCGATAATGGTAATCGCCATGACGGGCTTGAACTGGGGCAGCATGAAGAATACCGCCCGCCCCGCTACGCCGATGGCACAGAGTACTGCGACAGTGACCAACTCCCGCGCCTGGGGCTTGCGGCCCTCGAAGATCAGGAAGAAGGGCAGCATGGTTTCCAGCAGAATGAGGAGGGAGATGAAATAATATTTTTTGCCGCCCAGATAATAGACGCCGACAAACAGCGTCAGTGGGATCAGCAGCAGAATAAGCGCCGCGGCTGCCACGGTTCGCTTCGTCAGCCGCCTTTTTTCCCGCGGCGTCTGCAGCAGATAATCGGGCCTGGGGGCGCGGCGGGTTATGGAAAAGGCAAAGGCGAACAGGCAAAGGAGCATGACGCCGTACAGACGCAGCTGACTGCCTGCCAGGGCGGTAGTGCCCCCCTGGTTGACCAGGGCGGTCAGGTCCGTGATGCCCAGGGCCTGCACAAACAGTGCCAGGGCGGTCAGCCCAGAGGCGGCGGCGATCAGCTTGCGCCACCAGGGCAGCTTCGCCGGTTTCGCGGCGGGGCCGTTCTCCGTTGGTTCCGGCAGGGGCGGGATATCCTCTGGCAGTATGGGAGCGGGCGGCGGGCTGCCGCCGCAGGCGGAGACCACGTCCTCCGCCGTCACCGCGTCCGGGATCAGGCCCCGGGACATCCGGTTGGCGGAGGTGGTGTAAAAGCTGTTGCCGGAGAAAAATTCCCGGGGCGAGGCTTCTGTTACAATGCTCCCGTCAAAAAACAGAGCGCAGCGATGGGCGTACCGGGCGCAGAATTCAATGTCGTGGCTGACCATCAAAATGGCCGTGCCCCCATTCACAAGCACCTGCAGAATTTCAGCAAGGGCCTGCTTAAACTCCGCGTCCAGACCCTTGGCGGGCTCGTCCAGCAGCAGGATATCCGGCTCCAACAGCAGAATCTTTGCCAGCGCCGCCCGCTGCTGCTCCCCGCCGGACAGGTCGTAGGGGTGCCGGTCCAGCAGTTCCCCCAGGCGGCACAGGGCGGTTACATGGGCTACCTTGGCCTCCGCGCATGTCCGGGCCAGCTTTTTGCCCTTTAAAATTTCAAACAGATCCGCCCGGACAGTCTTTTTCACAAAGAGGGCCTGGGGGTTCTGGGGCAGGACACCGACGGTGCCATTGGTATGGAGTTCGCCCCGATAGGCCTTCAGCAGTCCCGCCAGCAGCTTGAGGCTGGTGGTTTTGCCGGTGCCGTTGCCCCCCAGAAGGGCGAGAAACTCACCCCTTTTCACCGTGAGGGACAGGCCCTTTACCACGTCGGGCAGGTCCCTTTCGTATTTGAACCACAGTTCCCTCGCTTCGATTGCGATTTCATTGGGATAGACATATTCCGGCTCACCGGGCAATTCTTTCAAGGGATGCTCCGCCGCGAAGGCTGCCAGCCAGTCCCGGCCCTCCCGGACGGTGACGGGACACGCCGCGCCGCTTTCCACTGCCGCCCACACCCGCATGGCGGTGGGCATGGCCAGAAACATGGAGTGGCCCGCGTCCTTCAGGATAGTGCCCACCTCATGGGGGGCGCCGGTGCAGAGCAGCCTCCCGCCGTCCATGACCGCCACCCGGGCCGCCAGGGGGAAGGCATCCTCCAGGCGATGCTCGGTCAGGAGAATTGTCGTGCCCAGTTCCCGGTTGATCTTGCCCACAGTGGCCAGAAAATCCGCCGCCGCGATGGGGTCCAGCTGGCTGGTGGGCTCGTCCAGAATGAGTACCGAGGGCTGCATGGCCATGACGGAGGCCAGATTCAGAAGCTGTTTTTGGCCGCCGGAGAGTTCGGTGACATTCTGATAGAACCAGGTCTGAATGCCGAAGAAGGAGGCCATCTCGGCCACCCGCCGTCGGATGGTGGGGGTGTCGTACCCCAGGCTCTCCAGACCAAAGGCCAGTTCATGCCACACCTTGTCGGTGACAATCTGATTGTCCGGGCTTTGGAGGACGAAGCCAATTTTTTGGCTCTGCGTCCGCTGGTCCAGTTCGTCCAACAGGCGGCCCTCAAAGAAAATCTCTCCGCTTTTCCGCCCATGGGGGGCCAGAACAGGCTTCAGCTGCCGCAGCAGAGTGCTCTTGCCGCATCCGGATGGGCCGCAGAGCACCAGGAACTCACCCCGCCTGACCGTGAGAGATACGTTTTCCAGTGCGTGCCGCTCCTGCTCCGGATAGGAGAAGGTCAGGTTTCGGATTGTAAACGCGTCCATTTCCGATCCTCCCCTCTGTTCAGAATCACCGGAGTTAAACACAGCGCCAGGTAAGTCAGCTGGAAGCTGACGGTCAGCGGCGTGACCACAGCGCCCCTGAGGCTGGGGTAATAGCGCCAGGCCAGGCCGCCTGCCGCCCAGCCGCAGAGGATATAGAAGCCGCAAAAGCCCAGCCAGGCCAGGACCGCCCTGTCCCGATCGTCAAAGCGGTAGATGGAGAAGGCCGTCCGTCCCGGCAGGCCGTAACCACGGCTTTTCATGCTGTCCGCTGTTTCAATAGCGTTTTCCAGCGCCCATGTAAGCATGATGGACAGGATGGTAACGGCGTTTTTCAACCGCTGGAGCATGCTTCCATCCGATACATCCCGGCCCACACAGCGCTGGGCTTCGCTGACCACATGGAACTGTGCTTTGAATTTGGGCACAAAGCGGAGCGTCATGCTGAGCACAAGGCTGAGGGCCGGTATGACCCTGCCGAACAAATAGACAAACTTGTCCGAGGTCATCACGGCGTTGTAGCAGGAAAACCAGGTGATGACGGAGGCCAGCAGCAGGGCGGCGGCCACGCCGTAGACAATACTCTCCAGAGTCAGGGGGTTGCCGGAGGGAAGATAGGCCAGCAGCGTCACTCCCTCATGGTTAAAAGCCGGATTTACGACAGCGGCCATGAGCATCATGGGCAGCAGGTACGCAAGCTGAAACTTCACGGCCTTCCCGCCGTTCAGATACATATTGTATGCCGCAGCACAGCCCAGCGAGATGACCAGGCAGGCCGGATGCATCAAAAACATGGTAAAAACCAGCACCAGCCCAAAGTAGAGAAAGTTGATGATGGGGTGGCAGCTGGAGAAGGCGTCCCGGTTTTGGATAGCGCATCAGTCCATTCTGAATGGGG
>USMP01000114.1 GCA_900555795.1 uncultured Eubacteriales bacterium | reverse complement strand
CTGAAAAAGGTTCATGGTCTTGACATAAAAATGATTTGCCCTCTTCACGGCTTCGTATGGAGAAGAAACTTAGAAGATTACTTTGATAAATATGTAAAATGGAGCACTTACACTCCGGAAGAAACAGGTGTAATGATAGCATATGCTTCCGTTTACGGCAACACCGAAAACACTGCCGAGATAATCTCATCTCGTCTTCGTGATATGGTAATAAAAACAGTCATGTTCGATGTTTCTGTTACCCCTGCTTCAGAAATCATAGCAGCTGCATTCAAATGGAGTCATCTGCTGTTTGCTTCAACCACTTACAATGCCGGTATTTTCGTTTCAATGGAAGAGCTTCTCAACGACCTTGCGGCTCATAATATCCAAAACCGTACAGTTGCATTTGTCGAAAACGGTTCATGGGCGCCTACAAGCGGCGGTCTTATGAAAAAGATTATTTCAGAATGTAAGGATATGACCATATTGGAAGAAACCTTAACTCTGAAGTCATCTCTGAAGCCTGAACAAGACGAACAAATAAACGCTCTTGTAAATGCAATTTCAGCTACTATCCCTCGTTTTGAGAAGCCTGTTTTGGATGAAGCTGCAATGGCAGAGGCCACAGTTGACCCAACTGCATTCCAAAAGCTGTCGTACGGCTTGTTCGTTCTCTCTGCAAAGGCGGACAGCAAGGACAACGGCTGTATCATCAACACCCTCTCCCAAGTAACCAATACCCCCAACCGGCTCTGCGCCGCGGTGAACAAGTCCACCCTTACCCACGACCTGATTCGAGACACCGGACTTTTCACCGCCTCTGTTCTCACAGACGGAACCCCCTTTTCCCTCTTTCAGCGCTTTGGCCTCCAGAGCGGACGGGACACCGACAAATTCGCCGGCTTTCCCCATACGGCCCGGGAGGCCCACGGCCTGCTGTACCTGACGGAGCATGCCAACGCCTTTCTCACCGGGCGGGTGCTGGACACCGTGGATCTGGGCACCCACGCCCTCTTTATCGCGGATCTGGCAGCGGCCCAGATCCTCTCCGGGGAGGCTTCTCTCACCTACGAGGACTACTTCCGCCGGGTAAAGCCCGGGCCGACCAAGGCCGCCGGCTGGCGCTGCCGGGTCTGCGGCTACGTCTACGAGGGGGAGTGTCTTCCCCCCGACTTTATCTGCCCCTGGTGCGGCCATGGCGCCGCCGATTTTGAGCAGGTGGCGGCCTCCCTCTGATCCGCCGCCGCCGAAAATTGGAACATCCCACAAATGGGGCGGCCCACCGCCCGACGTTTTCGTAGACACTGTTATGTGACTTCTTATGGCGGACATTTTTATGGAAAAAGGTCTTTTAAAACAAAATCTTTGTGAAAACTACCAAATAAGTCCCCCTTGTTTTTGCTAATTTGCCCAACGATTTTTCAGCCAGCCTGTCAAACTTTTTGCTTGACAAATGGTTTGTGAGAGGGTAATATGCTCCCATATTCAATATGACAACGGCGATGATGGAGAGAAGTAGCGAGGAACCTCACCCACAGTGAGCAGGGGATAGTGGGAACCCTGCGGCAGAATCCTGGTGAATAACACTTCGGAGTTTTGACCCCAACGGCTGCGGCCCAGTAGGGGAGACGGGAACGGCCCGTTACCGCCGTCAGGCTTGATAGAGCTGAAGTGACCGCACACAGCGGTAAATTAGGTGGCACCACGGATTCCGGCGATTCGTCCTAAAATTTTTGTTTTAGTGACGCCGGTTCATTCGGAGGTGCTTTTTATGTGTGCGATCATGGGGTATACCGCTAAGGATATCCCTCTGGCAAAGCTGGAGGCGGGCTTTGGGAAAACCAAATCCCGGGGCCCCGACGACAGCCGGATTCTGGAGACCGCTTCCGGCTTTCTGTTTTTCCACCGCCTGGCAATCATGGGGCCCGAGCCGGCGGGCATGCAGCCCTTCCTCTCCGCCGACGGCAGCGCGGTGGTGTGCAACGGGGAACTGTACGGCTTTCGCAAGCTGAAAAGAGAACTGGCCGCCAAGGGCCACGTCTTTGTCAGCGGCTCCGACTGCGAACTGCTGCTGCCGCTGTGGCTGGAGTGCGGAGCGGCGATGTTCGCCCAGCTGGACGCGGAGTTCGCCCTGGTGCTCTATGACGCCGCCAGCGACAGCTTTGTCGCCGCCCGGGACCCCATCGGCATCCGGCCTCTGTACTACGGCTACAGTGCCTCGGGCCATATTCTATTCGCCAGCGAGCCGAAAAACCTGATGGGCCTGACGGACCGGGTCATGCCCTTTCCCCCGGGTCACTACTACCAGGACGGCCGGTTTGTGTGCTACTGCGATATTGCCCAGGTGGACGATGTATGCCGGGACGATGTGGAAACCATCTGCGCAAACATCCATGAAAAGCTGATTCTGGGCGTGGAAAAACGGCTGGACGCCGATGTTCCGGTGGGCTTCCTCCTCTCCGGCGGTCTGGACAGTTCCCTGGTGTGTGCTATTGCCGCCAAGCTTTTAAACCGCCCCATCGAAACTTACGCCGTCGGCATGTCCACTGACGCCATCGATCTGAAATACGCCCGGCAGGTGGCGGACCATATCGGCAGCTATCACCACGAAATCTACATCACGGAGCAGGATGTCCTCTCCGCTCTGGAGACGGTCATTGAGGCTCTGGGCACCTACGACATCACCACCATCCGGGCCAGCATGGGCATGTACCTCATCTGCCGGTCCATCCATGAGCAGAGCAGCATCCGGGTGCTTTTGACCGGCGAAATATCCGATGAGCTCTTTGGCTACAAGTACACGGACTTCGCCCCCTCCCCGGAGGCATTTCAGGCCGAAAGTGAAAAGCGGATACGGGAACTGCACATGTACGACGTGCTCCGGGCGGACCGGTGCATCTCTGTCAACAGTCTGGAGGCCCGGGTCCCCTTCGGCGATCTGGACTTTGTCAAATATGTCATGAGCGTGGACCCGGCCAAAAAAATGAATGTCTACGGCAAGGGGAAGTACCTGCTGCGCCACGCCTTCGAGGGCAACTACCTGCCCCCCTCTATCCTCCAGCGGGAGAAGGCCGCCTTTTCCGACGCCGTGGGGCACAGCCTGGTGAACAACCTGAAGGCCTACGCCGAGAGGCAGTACGGTGACGACTGGGAACAGCAGGCGGAGCGCTATGCCTACCACGCCAGGCCCTTCACCAAGGAATCCCTGCTGTACCGGGAGATTTTTGAGAAGTACTACCCCGGCCAGGCGGAGATGGTCGCCGACTTCTGGATGCCGAACCGGAACTGGGAGGGCTGCGACGTAAACGACCCCAGCGCCCGGGTACTCAGCAACTACGGGGCCTCGGGGGTATAAATTTCCGACGTTCCCACGCCCCGCAGGGGCGAATAGCGAAAGCCGCTTCCCACGGAGTGTTCTCTCACAGATAAGCGTGTACGTGCATATTAGCTGCAATGCAGCGGAAGGAGATATAGATTATGAGCGAAATGAAAGTGACAGACCTGTTCGGCAGCATGGTATTCAACGAGGACGTCATGAAGCAGCGTCTCTCCGCCGAGTGCTACAAAGCGTGGAAGAAATGTGTCACCAACGGCACCACCCTGGAACTGGCCACCGCCCATGAGATCGCCAACACCATGAAGGACTGGGCCATCGAAAAGGGCGCCACTCATTTCACCCACTGGTTCCAGCCCATGACCGGCGTCACAGCGGAAAAGCACGACAGCTTTATCACCCCTGAGACCCCCAGCCGGGTGCTGATGCAGTTCTCCGGCAAGGAACTGGTCCGGGGTGAGCCTGACGCCTCCTCCTTCCCCTCCGGCGGCCTGCGGGCCACCTTCGAGGCCCGGGGCTACACCGCGTGGGACCCCACCGCCTTCGCCTTTATCAAAGACGGCAGCCTCTGCATCCCCACCATCTTCTGCTCCTACAGCGGTCAGGCCCTGGACAAGAAGACCCCCCTGCTGCGCTCCATGGACGAACTCAGCCGGCAGGCGGTCCGGGTGCTGAAGCTGTTCGGCGCCGGCGATGTGAAGAAGGTTGTCAGCCAGGTGGGCCCGGAGCAGGAATACTTCCTGATCGACAAGGAGGTCTATAACCAGCGGGAGGACCTGCTGCTGACCGGCCGCACCCTTTTCGGCGCCAAGCCCCCCAAGGGCCAGGAACTGGAGGACCACTACTTCGGCACCATCAAGCCCCGGGTGGCCGCCTATATGCGGGAACTGGACGAGGAACTGTGGAAGCTGGGTATTCTGGCCAAGACCAAGCACAACGAGGTGGCTCCCGCCCAGCATGAACTGGCCCCCATCTACTCCGACGCCAACACCGCCTGTGATCACAACCAGCTGACCATGGAGGTCATGAAGAAGGTGGCCAGCCGCCATAACATGGTGTGCCTGCTCCACGAGAAGCCCTTCGCCGGCATCAACGGCAGCGGCAAACACTGCAACTGGAGCCTCTCCACCGACACCGGCGTGCTGCTCCACGCCCCCGGCAAGACTCCCGAGTCCACGCTCCGCTTCGTCACCTTCATCGTCGAGACCCTGATGGGTGTCTATCGCCACAACGGCCTGCTCAAGGCCTCCATCATGAGCGCCACCAACGCCCACCGCCTCGGCGCCAACGAGGCCCCTCCCGCCATCATCTCCTCCTTCCTCGGCAAGCAGCTCTCCGAGCTCCTCGACCACATCGAGCAGAGCGACAGCGAGGACGACTTCATCATGGCCGGCAAGCAGGGCCTGAAGATGGACATCCCCGAGATTCCCGAACTGATGATCGACAACACCGACCGCAACCGCACCTCTCCCTTCGCCTTCACCGGCAACCGCTTCGAGTTTCGTGCCGTGGGATCCGAGGCCAACTGCGCCTCGGCGATGATCGCCCTCAATAGTGCCGTGGCCGAGGCCCTGACCGACTTCAAGGCGCGCGTCGATGCCCTCATCGCCCAAGGCGAGGACCGCATGAAGGCCATCGTCAGCGTCCTGCGCGAGGACATCACGGCCTGCAAGCCCATCCGCTTCGACGGCAACGGCTATAGCGAGGAGTGGGTCGAGGAGGCCCGCCGCCGTGGCCTCGACTGCGAGACGAGCTGCCCCGTCATCTTCGACAACTACCTCAGCGAGTCCTCCGTCCGCATGTTCACCAGCCTCGGCGTCATGACGCGCAAGGAGCTGGAGGCCCGCAACGAGGTGAAGTGGGAGACCTACACGAAGAAGATTCAGATCGAGGCCCGCGTCATGGGCGACCTCACCATGAACCACATCATCCCCGTGGCCACCCACTACCAGAGCATGCTGCTCAAGAACGTGCAAAGCATGCGCGCCGTCTTCCCTGCCGAGAAGGCCGAGAAGCTCAGTTCGCGCAACATGA
>USMP01000113.1 GCA_900555795.1 uncultured Eubacteriales bacterium | reverse complement strand
AAAGATACGGTAGAGCAGTGGCAGGAAAAAATTAACCGCGACCAACGCCACCACCAGCCACAAAATCAGCTGGACCAGCCCATTGGTCTGCTGGGGCCCGTTCTTGGGCCGGGGATTCTCTGCTGGACGGGGCGGCGTCCAGTCCAGGCCGGTCCGCCGCCGTCTGGCTTTTTCGCCATGGACCTCGCTGTGGACAAAGGAGCCGCTGTGGTTCCTCTCGTTGACGCCGTCCACCCGGACCACATTCCCCCTGCTGTCCACGCCCCAGGTCTTGACCGGCTGGTTAAAGGCGCCGCACCGGGGACAAAATTCCTCCTTATCGTAGTCATACCGCTTCCTGCAGTCCTCGCACACGATCTGACGCACCTGCACCACTCCTCTCTACGCCTGTATGTATATGTCCAGTATACTATATGCCGGAGGGTTTGAAAAGTTTTTTATCGAATTTTGCCACAGGCCCCTGCAAAGAAAAAGCCCTTTCGTATGTGTAGTACTCCCACACACGAAAGGGCTTTTTGCACCGATCCGATCAAGATTCCATTCAAAGGCCCACAGAAGGCCCTTGGCCACATAACAAGCGCTGAATTTCCTGTGAAATGGTTCGGTGGGCACATAGGCCGTCACCTTTCCACAGTGCAATCCTCTCCAGGCCAGGACCCTGGCCGGAAAGGAGGAGCGGACTAATCAGACCAACTCGATCATGGCGGTCTCGGCGGCATCGCCGCGTCGGACGCCAGTGCGGGTGATCCGGGTATAGCCGCCATTGCGCTCCATATAATTGGGGGCGATCTCCTTGAAGATCTTTTTCACCACATCCTCGCGGGTAATAAAGGCCATGGCCTGGCGATAAGCAGCCAGGTCGCCCTTCTTACCCAGGGTGATCATCTTCTCAGCCAGGGGGCGGATCTCCTTGCAGCGGGTGACGGTGGACTCCATCTTCCCCTTCTCCAGGAAATCTGTCACCTGCTGACGGAGCATCGCTCTGCGCTGGTCGGTGGTCTTACCGAGCTTACGAGTTCCGGGCATTGTTGGTTTCCTCCTTCAAAAGGCGTATTGTCCTGCCGCCTGACGGCGGCTTACAATCTGGGGCGTGCGCCGAGCCTGACGGCGCCGCTCCCCTCAGTTGGTTTCTTCGTCGGCCAGGGACAGTCCCATCATGGCCAGCTTATTGATGACTTCCTCCAGGGACTTGCGGCCCAGGTTGCGCACCTTCATCATCTCGTCCTCGGTCTTGGAAATCAGATCCTCCACCGTGTTGATATTGGCCCGCTTCAGACAGTTGAAGCTGCGCACGCTGAGGTCCAACTCCTCGATCGTCAGTTCCAGCACCTTGTCCCGCTGGGTTTCCGCCTTCTCCACCACAGTGGACTTGGAGCCCACCGTGTCACTGAGATCGGTAAACAGCGCGAAGTGGTCGCATAGAATCTTCGCCCCCAGGCTGACAGCATCCCGGGCGGAAATGGTGGAATCCGTCCAGACCTCGATGGTCAGCTTGTCAAAGTCCGTCATGTTCCCCACACGGGTATTCTCCACGGTGTAGTTCACCTTATAGACAGGGGTGTAGATCGAGTCCACGGGGATCACGCCGATGATATTTTGCGAGGACTTATTCCGGTCCGCAGGCACATAGCCCCGGCCGTGGCTCAGGGTGATCTCCATGTTCAGCGTGGCGCCGCTGCCCAAAGTGGCAATATGCAACTCCGGGTTCAGCACCTCCACCTCGCCGTCGCTCTTAATGTCGCCAGCGGTTACGTCGCAGGGGCCCACCGCTTCGATGAACACGGTCTTGACGGCGTCGCTGTGCAGCTTGGTGATCAGCTGCTTGATGTTCAGGACGATCTCCGTCACATCCTCCTTGACGCCGGGAATGGTGGTGAACTCATGCTGCACACCGGCAATCTTGATGCTGGTGGCGGCGGTACCGGGCAGGGACGAGAGCATGATCCGGCGCAGCGCGTTGCCCAGGGTGGTGCCGTAGCCCCGCTCCAGGGGCTCGATCACATACTTGCCATAGGAGTCGTCACCAGGGGTTTCGATACACTCGATCTGAGGCTTCTCAATTTCAATCATGCGGTAGTTACCCTCCTTCTCTTGGCGGGCCGCTCCAGGCAGCCCACGCTAAATTCGGTTCGTGGGATAATCGAGGGTAGTCTCCGATTACTTGGAGTACAGCTCGACGATGAGATGCTCCTCGATGGGCATATCAATATCGTCTCTGGCGGGCATCTGGGCGACAGTTCCCTTCAGGGCGTTCTTGTCGCGATCCAGCCACTTGGGAACCAGGACCACGGGGGCATCCTCACCCAGCAAACGCTTAAATTTAGCGGAGGAACGGCTGGTATCCTTAACCTCGATCACATCGCCGGCCTTCACCAGGTAGGAGGGGATATTGACCTTCTTGCCGTTGACGGTAAAATGGGCGTGACTCACCAGCTGACGAGCCTCACGGCGGGTAGCGGCAAAGCCCAGGCGGTACACCACGTTGTCCAGGCGGCGCTCAATGAGGGTCAGAAGTTCCTCACCGGTCTTGCCGGGCATGCTGGCGGCCTTCTCGTAGTACATATGGAACTGCTTCTCCATAATGCCGTACACGAACTTGACCTTCTGCTTCTCCTGGAGTTGGAGGGCATACTCACTCTTCTTCTTGCGCATCTGGTTGCCGGAGTTGCGCTCAGTATTCTTCTTCGCGTAACCCATGACAGCCGGGGAAATACCCAGAGCCTTGCAGCGCTTGGCAATGGGCTGCATATTTTTAGCCATAATTTACAATTCCTCCTTCTTCCGATTTAGACCCGGCGCCGCTTGGGGGGGCGGCAGCCGTTGTGGGGGATGGGAGTGACATCCTTGATCATGGTCACTTCCAGACCCACAGCCTGCAGCGCGCGGATGGCAGCCTCACGGCCCTGGCCGGGGCCCTTCACAAAGACCTCCACGGTCTTCAGGCCGTGCTCCATCGCGGCGCGGGCAGCCACCTCAGCGGCGGTCTGAGCGGCGAAGGGAGTGGACTTCTTACTGCCACGGAAGCCCTGTCCACCGGAGGATGCCCAGGAGATCGCGTTGCCCTGGGTATCGGTGACAGTCACCATGGTGTTGTTGAAGGAAGAACGGATATGAACCTGGCCCTTTTCAATGTTCTTCTTTTCACGCCGGCGGCGGATAACCTTCTTGCCAGTCTTAGGTGCAGCCATAATTGTTCTCCCTCCTTACTTCTTCTTGTTGGCAATGGTCTTCTTGGGACCCTTGCGGGTTCTGGCGTTGGTCTTGCTGCGCTGGCCGCGCACAGGCAGGCCGCGGCGATGACGCATGCCGCGATAGCAGCCAATTTCGCTGAGACGCTTGATGTCCAGGGCAGTGGCACGGCGCAGGTCGCCCTCCACCGTGTAGCTGTGGTCGATGGCCTCGCGGAGTTTGCTCTCCTCGACCTCGGTCAGATCCTTCACGCGGGTGTCGGGGTTGATGCCCGTCTGCTCCAGGATGTCCTTGGCGCTCTTTCTGCCAATGCCGTAGATATACGTGAGGCCGATTTCGATTCGCTTGTCCTTGGGCAGGTCAATACCGGCAATTCTTGCCATAGTTTACAGCACCTCCAAATTCACTTAGCCCTGTCTCTGCTTATGCTTCGGATTCTCGCAGATCACCATCAGGCGACCCTTGCGGCGAATGATCTTGCACTTTTCGCACATGGGCTTTACGGACGGTCTTACTTTCATGATGAAGTTTCCTCCTACTTAGTACGCCAGGTAATCCGGCCACGGGTCAGGTCATAGGGAGACATTTCCACCGTGACTTTGTCACCAGGCAGAATTCTGATGAAATTCATTCTGAGTTTTCCGGAAATATGGGCCAAAATCATATGGCCATTTCCAATGTCTACTTGGAATGTAGTGTTGGGGAGCGACTCAACAACGACGCCCTCAACTTCGATCATATCGGATTTTGCCAAGTGCTATCCCTCCTGGTCTGGATTACCATCCTCGCCGAAGGCGGCGAGGGCCTTGCGGAGTTCGCTGTTGGTTACGCGCTCCCCGCTTTTCATTTTTTCAGCTGCCCGGCACTGGACGCGGGCCGCCAGGGCGGTGTGCCGGCGCTTCTTGCGCTTGGGCCGCTCCAGCTTCCGCGTCTTGCCGTCCGCCAGCAGGAGGAACTCCTCCTCCACGTCCAGGACAAAGAAATACTTCCCCTTGTCCCTGCCGGCGGTGGATTTTACAATGTCTGATCGCCCAATATCCATAGCCAATTACTCCGCTTTCGCATCGGGGTCCGTCAGAAGTTCCGGTTCCCCGTCCGTAATCAGAATGGTATTTTCATAGTGCGCAGACAACCGCCCATCGGCGGTCTTCACCGTCCAGCCGTCGCTCATCACCTTGACGGCGGCCCGCCCCGCGTTCACCATGGGTTCCACCGCGATGGTCATGCCCCGCAGAAACCGGGGCCGGCCCATGCGCGGCTCCACATAGTTGGGGATTTCCGGGGCCTCGTGCATCTGGGTGCCGATGCCGTGGCCCACATACTCCCGCACCACGGAAAAGCCGTTTTCTTCCACATACCGCTGGATGGCGCCGGACAGATCCGGCAGGCGGCAGCCCTCCCGGGCATACTTGAGGCCCTCGAAGAAACTCTGCCTTGTCACCTCGATCAGCCGCCGGGCCTCCTCAGAAATCCGGCCGCAGGCATAGGTGGCCGCGCAGTCGCCATGGTACCCGTCCTTATAGGCCCCCACGTCAATGGACACGATGTCCCCCTCCTGCAGCACCCGGTGGCCCGGAATGCCGTGGATGACCTCGTCGTTCACAGAGACACATACGCTGGCCGGGTAGCCCTCGTAGTGGAGGAAGGAGGGCGTGGCGCCCTGCGACTTGATAAAATGGTAAACTGCTTTGTCAATTTCATGGGTTGTTACGCCAGGGGCTACCATCTCTCCCGCCAAGGCGCGAGCTGCCGCGGTAATTTTCCCCGCCTGACGCATCAGGTCGATCTCATGGCTGGATTTGAGTGTAATCATTCTTTGCTCCCCAAAGCCGCCAGGATCTTCCGGGAGGTTGCCTCCTTGTTGTCGGCCACCTCCACGCTTTTGAGCAGGCCCCGGGCGGCGTAGAAATCCACCAGAGGCTCCGTCTCTGTATGATAGACCTTGAGACGTTCACGGATCGTCTCCGGTGTATCATCCTTGCGCTGGATCAGCTTGCCGCCGCAGTTGTCGCAGATGCCTTCCTCTTTGGTCGGTGCGTATTCCATGTGATAAGTAGCGCCGCAGTCTACACATGCCCTTCTTCCGGACATACGGCGGATGATATTCTCATCCGGTACTTCAATATTGATCGCATAGTCAATGCTTTCTCCCAACGCTTTTAAAGCGGACTGAAGGCTCTCTGCCTGCGGAAT
>USMP01000112.1 GCA_900555795.1 uncultured Eubacteriales bacterium | reverse complement strand
GCCCCTGCTGGGCGCGGGCCATCGGGTGGGCCGCGGGGACACCATCATCCTGGAGTCCTGTGAGTACTGCAACAGCTTTCTCCACTTCTTCCCCACCGTGGCGGTGGTGCTGAACGTGGAGGCGGACCACTTGGACTTTTTCAAGGACCTGGACGATGTGAAACGCTCCTTCCGCCGTTTTGCCCAGCTGGTTCCCGCCGATGGGCATATTGTTGCCAACGCAGACGACCCCGGCGCCATGGACGCGCTGCGGGGTCTGCCTCTTTTCACCTTCGCGCTGGATCACGACGCGGACTGCCGGGCGGAAAATCTGATATGGGACCACGGCATGCCCCGGTTTGACGTAGTGGTGGACAGGCGGAAATACGCCCATCTCACCCTCCAGGTATCCGGACGGCACAATATTTTAAACGCCTTGGCCGCCGCCAGCGCCGCCTATGTGCTGGGGGTTCCCGGCCAGGCGGTGGAGGAGGGGCTGGCCGCCTTTACGGGGGCGGGCCGTCGGTTCGAGTACAAGGGCATCTACCGCGGCGCCAGGATCTACGACGACTACGCCCACCACCCCGGAGAACTTCACGCCCTGCTCACCATGTCCCGAGGGCTGGGCTATGAGCGGATCATCTGCGCCTTCCAGCCCCACACCTACACCCGCACCAAAGCCCTGTTCCAGCAGTTTGTAGAGGAACTGCGGCAGGCGGATCAGGTGATCCTGGCGGAGATTTACGCAGCCCGGGAGAAAAACACCATTGGCATCTCCTCCGCCGACCTGGCCCGAGAGGTTCCCGGATCGCTCTACTGCCCCACTCTGGAGGATGTTACCGCCGCGCTGGAGAAATTGGCCCGGCCGGGGGATTTGATTCTCACCGTCGGCGCGGGGAACATCTATACCGCCGGCGAGGCCCTGGCAAAGCGCGGCTGACCCCTGGCATGTATATCTGATAAAAAGAGAGAAAGACCGCTATGACCGTATCTCCCATCTACACCACCCCTCCCGGGGAGGGGCTGTCCCCGGAACAGCAAGCGGTGTTCGACGCGCTGGCCGCCCTGGGCATTCCATTCCAGCGGGTGGAGCATGACCGGGCCAACACCATGGCCGACTGCAAAGCCGTCAGCGCCGCCCTGGGGGTGGACGTGTGCAAAAACCTGGTGCTCTGCAACCGACAGAAGACCCAGTACTATCTTCTGACCATGCCCAGCGATAAGGCGTTTCATACAAAGGATCTGAGCCATCAGCTGGGCTGCTCCCGGCTCAGCTTTGCCGCACCGGAGGCTATGGCGGACCTGCTCCATGTCCACCCCGGCTCCGCCTCCATCCTCTCCCTCCTCTTCGACAGGGACCACCAGGTGCAGCTGGTGATGGATCGGGAAACCCTGGCGTGCCCCTATTTCTCCTGCCACCCCTGTGAAAATACCGGGACGCTGAAGCTGCGCACGGAAGATGTGCTGGAGGTGTTCTTACCCCACACCGGGCATACGCCGGTGGTGGTGGACCTGCCCCGCTACCCGGAGGACACCCCCTGAGACTTGCTTTTCCTGTCATCGTACTATATAATATATCCAGGCGCTGACCTACCCCGCCGCCGTGGTGGTATCCAAAGCCGCAGCAGAGGCTGCCGGCGAAAACTTTGCCCAGAATCCCGTGGGCACCGGTCCCTATGTCTTCAAAGAGCGCCTGACCGCCGACTCCATTACCATGGAGGCCTTTGCGGACTACTGGGGAGAGCCGGCCAAGACCAAGAACCTGATCTTTAAGATCATCCCCGAGGGCTCTCAGCGGACCATTATGCTGGAAAACGGCGAGGCCGATATTGTCTGTGACGTTCTGGCCAACGACGCCGCCCGCGTGGACGAGGCGGACGACCTGACCCTGATCCACCAGACCGGCTACAAGTACTACGCCATGTATTTCAAGTGCGACTCCACCACGCCTGTGGGCGACAGCCGGGTGCGCCAGGCTATCGAGTACGCCATTGACAAGCAGTCCATTGTGGATGCTGTTATGAACGGCTATGCCCAGGTGGGTTCCCTGCTGACCACACCTGCCACCGCCGGCTACAACGCCGATAAGGAGCGAGGCAACCTGTATGATCCAGATAAGGCCAAGGAGATGCTGGCGGATGCCGGGTACCCCCAGGGCTTTGACCTGGATATATACGTCCGCTCCGGTCAGGTCTATGAGGAGATTGCCACCATTCTGCAGGATCAGCTTGGTGTGGTCGGCATCAACGTCAACCTGACCGTTCTGGAGAGCAATAAGATCGACGAACTGTTCTACGGCGGCGAGGAGGTTCCCATCCGTCTGTCCTTCTACAACAACATCTGCGGCGACGCCGACTTCATCATGCAGAAGCTGCTGCCCACCACCTACGGGCAGGTCTATTTCAACGACAAGATGGTGGATCTGGTCAACCGCGCCCGGGCGGAGACCGATTCCGCCAAGCGCCAGGCTGTCTATGATGAGTTCCATGAACTCATGGCGGAGGACGTACCCCAGATCGCCCTTTTTTATGAGGAGATCCTCATGGGCATGGACAGCGGCGTGGAGGGCTTTGTGCTCAATCCTCTGGGTGCCCACCAGTACGCCAGCGTCGCTGTTTACGAGTAATCGGATCAACATTTTGGCGGGGCGCCCAGCAACGGGCGCCCCGTCTGCCGTAAGGAGGCATGATTATGCATAAGTCCCTCAGCCTGCTGACCCCCTGCTTCGGCGCGGAAGCACCCGCCCTGGCTGACAAAATTTTGTGTATGGATACCCTGCCCTTCCTCCCCTTTTTCTGAGGCGGGCAGCCCCTTGACAGCCTGCCGCCCTTCCCCTATAATGAGAGCCGCTGGAGAACATTCCAGCGGCTTCTTTTTTTGCAAAATTGATACAGAGAGGATGATTCTTTATGAAAATGAACCGTGAACGGAGGGTCCACGGTATCTGACCCTCCAATATTATATTTTGGAGGATACCAAATGGACAATCGCATCACTTTGCGGGAAGCCGTGACAGACCGGGACATCGCCCATTTCTGGCATGAGATGGACCAGATGCTGCTGCGGGATGTGCGGGCAAACTGCGACCTGGGAACGCCTATGACCGATGAGGAGGCTGCGCACTTTCTCTCACCTGACTACCGCAGCCGCATTGACTCCTTCGCCCAGCGGGCGGAAAACCCTGTCCGGCGCTTCTTCTTTCTGGCGGGCGGCCAGGAGGTGGGCTTCGCCTGCTACTGCACCTACCACACGGAGGATGGGAAATGCTTTATTCTGGACTATTGCATCTATCCCCCCTACCGCTGCCGGGGTCTGGGGAGGCAGTGCTTTGCCGCCCTGGCGGGGTGGGCCGCGGAGGAGGGGGCCCGCTACTTTGAACTGAACACCCACTGTCTCCGGGCCAAGCGGTTCTGGGAGGGCCTGGGCTTTCACTGCAACGGCTATGACGATGGCGGAACAATCCTTCTCTGCCGTCCGCCGGAGGAGCGGGTCCCCATCACGGTGGAGCGCCTGACCGACCCTGGAGACGCTGACCTGGGCTGGCAGCTGCACAAGCTGGAAAACGGCTTTTCCATCGAAATTGGGGAGGCCCCGCCCTGTGAGGCGGCCTGGGACCGGCTTTGCCAGGCCATAGTGGACGGAAGGATCACCTTTTTCCTGGCCCGCCGGGGCTACCGGGCGGTGGGGATGTGCTCGGTGAGCCGCTGCTTCTCCACCTTCGCCTGCTCGGACATCGGTGTGTTTGACGACTTTTTCGTAGAGCCGGTATTCCGGCGGCAGGGAATTCCACGGCAGCTGGCGGCCGCTGCTCAGGCTTGGTGTAAGGCCAACGGCCTTGCCAGTCTGACCGTCGGCTCCTCCCCCGGGGACGTGGGAATGTACCGGTCCCTGGGCTTTACGGCGGAATTGGGGACCATGCTGGCCTGCCCCTTAACGTAGCAAAAAAATCAGCTGAAGCCGCGGGGTCAAAAGGCCCCGCGGCTCTTCTTCTATCCCAAACTCACGAACATGCCTTCCAAGCCTCCCCACAAGGCGGCGCGAAGCCGTGGGTACAGGTCCACCGCCACACCGGATACATAGCGCCGGGCGGCCCGGCTTCGGATACCAAGATACCCGCACAACTCCTCTGCTCCCCGCTGAAGGCGGACTGTGGCCGCAGGCTGGGCAAGGCCCTTAAATTCTTCCCGCAGCTTCTCCCTCTGCGCCGCCGTGATAGCCAGTGGCCGGGGATCTTCCCCCGCCAGCGACAGGCCCAGGGCGTTCACCAGCACCGGCTCACAGAGGTTGCTCAGCCCCTCCACCCACTGGCTCCGCCGCCGCAAAAGCGCACAGCGCGCCGGGTCAAAGGCGGCCAGCACCTGATTCTCCGCCAGAAGCCGGGCCAGGTACTCGTTTATGTAGGCCACGCCCCCCTTCTCCTCCGCCACTGGACGGCACAGAGGATAGTCGATGCCGCAGGGGATCTGGTGCGGAAAAAAGCGAATGTCATAGCGCCGCCAGAACTGTCCGATCTCCCGCAGCGTTTCAGTCAGCGCCCCATCTGACTCAGGTGGCAGAGTTAAACACACCGCCCCATAGAGCCAGCGGCCATAATCCGTCTGCCGCCGCAGCCGTTTCCGGCCCTCCTCCAGCTGTTCCGGCAGGGCCGTCCCCAGCAGGGCCCGGGGATTCCGCTCCAGTTCCAGGGTGAAGCACAGCCCCTCCAGCAGTTCACCCACGGTTTCCCGGGGCAGGGAACTGCTCTCCCCCGCCGTATACTGCCCAGCCTGCCAGGCAAGGAGTTCCCACAGTGCCCGGCCCAGCACCTCCCGTTCCGCCTCCGTCAAGGCGGCGGAGCGGAGCCCCCTCTCACCCATCTTCCTTCTCCTCTTCCACAGCCTCCTCCGCCGCCGGAGTACGAAGGCCCCGGCAGAGTTCCTCCAGCGTTGTGCCCGCCAGATATTCCAGAGAGCCGCCTGCCCCTTCGTCAAAGGTCCTGGCCATGGCTTCTATCAGTTCATCATCGCTCAGCCGGTCGGCAGACTCATTTTTAAAGTGATAAAACAAGTCCTGCAGGGTCAGCAGCGTCTCCCCGTAGTCCGCCTGGGACACATAGGGTGAGTCGCAAAATGCGTATACCAGCTTCTCCAGTACGCCCCCGCCAAACTCCACCCGCCCGGTCCGCGCCAACGCCGTCCGCCTGCCCTCCAGCAACACGGAGATGGTTTCCGGGGAGAGGGTGAGTCCATAGCGGGCCGTGATCCGGTTACACGCCAGCAGCCGTTCTCCGGCAGCTACCTCCGCATTTGGTAAAATCAAGGGCAGCAGCGCCTCCATGACATTTCCTCCGTCTCTTCCTGTATTTCTGTCAGACAGCATTGTACTCCCCGGGCGAGGAAAGAACAAGACTTGCATTTTTCACTGATTTGTGGTA
>USMP01000111.1 GCA_900555795.1 uncultured Eubacteriales bacterium | reverse complement strand
TCGTAGGCGTATTCCTCGTGGAGCTCTTCCGCCCGGCTCCAGCGGCCGTCCGGCTCCAGGGTAAACAGGTCCATCCCGTAGGTGCATACGCGGCGGCGCGCGGAATAGTCCGCCCGCCAGACGCAGTAGGCGTCCGCGCTCTCGTCCAGGAATACCTGCCCGTCCAGGGCGCGCAGCTTGTCCGGCGTGTTGACGTCGAACACGAACAGCCCGCCGGGCATCAGGAAGGTATGCACCCGCTGAAAGGCCCGCTCCAGCTTTTGGGGGCTTGTAACGTAATTGACGCTGTCCAGGCAGCAGACGCAGGCGTCGATGGTCCCGTACAGATCCAGCTTGTCCATGGACTGGTGGAGAAAAAGGGGCGGGATCTCAGATGCCTGCCGGCACTTTTCGGCGGCCTGAGCCAGCATTTCCTCCGACTGGTCCACCCCGATCATCTCATACCCCCGCCGGGCCAGCTCCAAGGTCAGGCTGCCGGTACCGCAGGCCAGGTCCAGCACCGTATGCACCGGAATCCGGCTCCTGGAGAAGAGCCGCTCCAGGTAGTCCGCCCGCTTCTCGTAGGCCACGTCCCCGGTCAGTTCGTCGTACACCCCCGCCAGGGGCCCGTAGGCCATCATGTCTGATCCCCCTCCAGCAGGGCCCGGTTCTCCGCCTCCTGGCGCTCGAAAAACACCTGGTAGCCCCCATGGCCGAAGGCCAGGGACCGGTTCACCCGGCTGATGGTGGCGCTGGACGCGCCGGTGCGCTCCAGGATGTCGTTGTAGATCATGCCTCTGTTCAGCAGCACCGCCACCTCAAAGCGCTGCTCCATGGCTCGCAGTTCCGTCACCGTGCACAGATCCTGGAAGAAGTTGTATACCTCCTCCTCGCTTTTCAGGGTCAAAATCGCCTGATACAGCCCGTCGCTCTTTTCCTTTTTCGCAATCCTCGCCATCTCTGTCCCCTCCATGGTACATGTTCGCCCCATCCGGCGTATCTACTTGCTATTTTAGCACTTCACTCTATGAAGGTAAACACCTTTTGCAAAATTTCTCTCCCACGCCGGCCAAACCGGACAAGCACAACGCCGCGCCCCGTCAAGCCTGGGATAAGCGCAGGTTAAATCTGTCGAAATATGGAGAAAGTGACCAGTTTGAGCCGCGCGATCCCGTTGCTTTTTGGTAAATTACACCTATTTCGACAGGTATTTTTGTGGCTTTTGCCCTGCATAAACTGTCTGCCGCCGCCTTGACGCTGGGCCAATGGGTGGAGTATAATGGAAATAACCCAAGCCGTCCGGCCCCAGGGCCAGGCGGACTGCACAATTGGAGGAACGCCATGCCCTATCGTGAAGCTGACCAACTGAATACCTACCTCTTCCATGAGGGAACCGCCATAGCCGCTTATGAGTACATGGGCGCGCACGAAACCACCCGCGACGGAGTGTCCGGCTATATGTTCCGCGTCTGGGCGCCGCGGGCCGCAGCCGTCTCTGTTGTGGGTGATTTCAATTCCTGGGACGCCCACACCCACCCCATGGAGAAGATTACCGACGGCATCTGGGAGCGCTTCATTCCCGGTGGGCGGACCTACGACGCCTATAAATTCGCCGTCACCGGCGCGGACGGGAAGCTGCGCCTCAAGGCGGATCCCTACGCCTTCCACGCTGAAACCCGGCCCGGCAACGCCAGCAAGCTTTACAGCATCGACGCCTACCAGTGGGGCGACGGGGCCTGGCGGGAGGCCTGTCTTGCAAATCCCGTCTACCACGCGCCCCTGAACATCTACGAGGTGCACCTGGGCTCCTGGCGGCGGCGGGAAAACGGGGACTTTATCGACTACCGGGACATGGCCCGGCAGCTGGCCGCCTATGTGAAGGATCTGGGCTTCAACTGCATTGAACTGCTGCCCATCACCGAGTACCCCCTGGACGACAGCTGGGGCTACCAGTGTACCGGCTACTTCGCCCCCACCTCCCGCTACGGCACCCCGGAGGATTTTATGTTCTTCGTGGATTACATGCACCAAAGCGGCATCGGCGTCATCCTGGACTGGGTGCCCGCCCACTTCTGCAAGGATGAGCACGGCCTCTATGAGTTTGACGGCTCCCCCTGCTACGAGTACGCGGACCCCAAAAAGGGGGAGCACGCCGCCTGGGGCACCCGGGTATTCGACTACGGCCGGCCGGAGGTCAAGAGTTTCCTCCTCTCCTCCGCCGCCTTCTGGCTCAAGGAGTACCACATCGACGGCATCCGGGTGGACGCGGTGGCCTCCATGCTGTATCTGGACTACGACCGGCCCGACGGCCAGTGGATCCCCAACATCCACGGCGGCAAGGAGAACCTGGAGGCCATCGAGTTCCTCCGGGCGCTGAACCGGACCGCCTTCACCGTGAACCCCGGCGCCCTGATGGTGGCGGAGGAATCCACCGCCTGGCCCCTGGTGACCAGGCCCGCGGACGTGGGCGGCCTGGGCTTCAATCTGAAGTGGAACATGGGCTGGATGAACGACATGTGCCACTACCTGAAGATGGACCCCTGGTTCCGCCAGGGCAACCACAGGGACATCACCTTCTCCATGTTCTACGCCTTCTCGGAGAACTACATTCTGCCCATCAGCCACGACGAGGTGGTGCACATGAAGGGCAGCGTCCTGGGCAAGATGCCCGGGAACCGCGCCCAGCAGTTCGCCGGCGTACGGGGCTTCTACGCCTACACCCTGGCCCACCCGGGCAAGAAGCTGAGCTTCATGGGGGTGGAGTTGGGCACTGATAAGGAATGGGCCTTTGACAGGAGCCTGGAGTGGGATGTGCTGGAGCGGGAGGAAAACCGCCGGCTCCACGACTACATCCGGGACGCCAACCGCTTCTACCTGGCGGAGAGCGCCCTGTGGGACGTGGACTTCGACTGGGAAGGCTTCCAGTGGCTGGTGCCGGACGACAGCAGCAACAACGTGGTGGTGTTCCTCCGCCGGGACCGGGCGGGCCGGGAACTGGTCTGCGCCATCAACTTCAGCCCCAACACCTATGAAGACTACCGCTTCGGCTGCCCGCCGGCCCGGGAGTACGTGGAGGTATTCAACTCCGACGACACCCGGTACGGCGGCACCGGCGCGGTGAACGAGAGCCCCTGTAAGGTCAGCTGGACACCCTCCCACGGCCTGGAGTCCTCGGTAGCCATCCGCATCCCGCCCCTGGGCGCCGTGTTCCTGCGGGGCCAGGGCAAGCTGCGAAGCAAGCCCAAGCGGCGCTCGGAGAGCGCCCCGGGGGACAAGGCCCCGGCGAAGCCCCGGACCCGGAAGGCCTCCGTTCCCCCGGAGCAGGCCCCCGCGGAGAAGAAGCCCGCCAGGCGGAAAAGCGCCGCCAAAGCCCCCGCCAAAACTACCTCTAAGGCGGAGAGCGCCCCCAAGGCACCCCGGAGCCGGCGAAAGGCGCCCCCCGCATCCGAATAAACAAGACGAGAGGATGAGAGCACCATGAAAAAAGAGTGTATCGCCATGCTGCTGGCCGGCGGGCAGGGCAGCCGACTGTACGTGCTGACCAGCGACGTGGCCAAGCCCGCCGTCCCCTTCGGCGGCAAGTACCGCATCATCGACTTTCCCCTGTCCAACTGCGCCAACGCGGGCATCGACACGGTGGGGGTGCTGACCCAGTACAAGCCTCTGGAGCTGAACAGCTACATCGGCAATGGCCAGCCCTGGGATCTGGACCGGCTGGACGGCGGCGTCCACATCCTGCCCCCCTATATGCGGGAGGGGGACAAGGGCAGTTGGTACAAGGGCACCGCCAACGCCATCTACCAGAACATCGGGTTTGTGGACCTGTACGACCCGGACTATGTGGTGATCCTCTCCGGGGACCACATCTACAAGATGGACTATGCCAAAATGGTGGCCGCCCACAAGGCAGGGGGCGCCGCCTGCACCATCTCCGTGCTGGAGGTGCCCTGGGACGAGGCCTCCCGCTTCGGCATCATGGCCGTGGATGGAGACGGCAACATTGTGGAATTCCAGGAGAAGCCCAGGGAGCCAAAGAGCAACCTGGCCTCCATGGGCATTTATGTCTTCACCTGGCAGAAGCTGCGCCAGTACCTCATTGCCGACGAGGCGGACCCCGCCTCCAGCAACGACTTCGGCAAGAACATCATCCCCACCATGCTCGCCGCCGGGGAGAAAATGCTCTCCTACCGCTTTGACGGCTACTGGAAGGACGTAGGCACCCTGGAGAGCCTCTGGGACGCCAACATGGATATGCTCTCCCGGGGGGATCTGGACCTGCTGGAGCGCAGCTGGCCCATCTACGCCCGGCTTCCGGCGGAGCCGCCGGCCTTTATCGGCGCATCCGCTCTGGTGGACCACAGCGTTGTCACCCAGGGCTGCGAGGTGGAGGGCACGGTGATGAACTCCGTGCTCAGCCACGGCGCCCGGGTGGAGGAGGGGGCCCAGGTTCACTACTCCGTGCTTATGCCCGGCGTAACCGTAAAAAAGGGCGCCTGCGTCCGCTACGCCATTCTGGGGGAGAACTGCCAAGTGGAGGAGAACGCCTCCATCGGCGGTGATCCGGAGGCCTGCGACCCGGCAGTGTGGGGCATCACTGTGCTGGGCCCCGGCACCGATATCGGCCAGGGCGAAGTCGTCCCCCCCCACACCATGCTCAACCGTGACCACAAGGAGGTGCGCAGATGAACGGCATGCACGGCATCATCTTCTCCTATGAAAAGCACAACAACCTGCGGGATTTGACCGCCAACCGGATGCCCGCCTCCGTCCCCTTCGCGGGGCGTTACCGCATCATCGACTTCATTCTCAGCAGCATGGTCAACGCCGGCATCACCGACGTGGGCGTGGTGCTCCATGGTCGTTATCAGAGCCTGCTGGATCACCTGGGCTCCGGCAAGGACTGGGACCTCAGCCGCAAGTACGGCGGGCTGAAGCTGCTGCCCCCCTTCGCCTATGAGCAGTCCGGCACCATCCGCCAGTTCCGGGGCAAAATGGAGGCCCTGGCCGGAGTGCGCTCCTATCTGGAGGGCATCCGCCAGAGCCATGTGGTCCTCTCCGACAGCGACCTCATCATCAACATCCCCCTGCAGGACGTATACCAGAGCCACCTGTCCAGCGGCGCGGACATTACCGCCGTCTGCACCACCAACTCCGGCGTCTGTGAGGACGCTACCCATTTCCGCCTGGACGGGGAGGGCCGGGTGCGGGAGGTACTCACCAACCTGCGGGACACCACCGGCTGCCACCGCGCCCTGGAGATCTACATCCTCTCCAAGGAACTGCTGCTGCAGCTGGTGGACCAGTGCGTCAGCCACGACCAGTTCAGCTTCCGCTCCGCCGTGCTCCAGGGCCAGACGGACACGCTGACCATCGGCAGCTATGTCTGGGACGGCTACGCCGCACAGATCCGCAGCCTGAAGGAGTACTATGACCGGAGCCTGGAACTGCTGGACACCTCCATCCGGCGGGAGGTGTTCCACCCCC
>USMP01000110.1 GCA_900555795.1 uncultured Eubacteriales bacterium | reverse complement strand
CTTGCCTCGGGTACCAGGGAATGACCGTAACTATGGGGTTTGTCAACAGGTCCATTATGTCCGGGTGGACTTTCTGGAACAGGTGGTGCTTGGTGAGATCAAGCGGCTGACGAAGTTTGCCAGCCACTATGAGGACGATTTCGTAAAAGCGGTGATGGGCAGCACCCAGGAAAGCGTGGAGCTTAACCGCAGGCTAAAACAAAAAGAGCTTGCGTCGCTGCAAGCCCGTGACGAAGAACTGGATGGATTGTTTGAGCGTATCTATGAGGACAATGTTTCCGGCAAGCTCAGCGACGACCGTTTTGCCAAAATGTCTCGCCGGTATGAACAGGAGCAGAAGGAGCTTGCTGAAAAGATCAAGGCGCTCCGCTCCGAAATGGACACGCTGGGTAGCAGGGCCATGACTTCTGATATGTTCATCTCCACCGTCCGCAAATACACACGGGCCAAGAAGCTGACGCCCAGGATGCTGAATGAGCTGATCGAGCGCATCGAGGTCCATCAGGCGGAGAAGGTCGACGGCAAGTGGGAACAGAGGTTGACCATCCATTACAACTGTGTGGGAGCGATCTTCATTCCCGATGTATTCCCTTTACCCGCCCCGCAGGTGTCCGTGAATACGAGAAAAGGCGTAGTCGTCAACTACGCCCCATGCCAAATCGCTATATGACACATAAAGAAAGGCGAGTGTTCTTACAGCGTTTCAAATGCTATAAGAACACTCGTCATGGTGCGGGCATGGGGACTCGAACCCCAACGCCGGAAAGCACGAGAACCTAAATCTCGCATGTCTACCAATTCCATCATACCCGCATATATGGGGCTGCAGAGTATTATACCGCATTCAGGCCGGATTTGTAAACGGGCAATCGCAAAAAAACACGAGGGAACCAGATTTACCCCCTGGGTTCTTGCGCGTTGGGCCGCGGCGGTTTATAATGGCAGTACCGCACACAGTAAGGAGGGCTCCATATGTCCACGCCACGTGTTGCCGCCATTCACGACCTCAGTGGCTTCGGCCGCTGCTCCCTGACCATTGTCCTGCCCACACTGGCCGCCATGGGCGTCCAGTGCTGTCCCCTGCCCACCGCCTATCTCTCCACCCACACCGGTGGGTTTACCGGCAACACCTTCTTAGATCTGACGGACCAGATGGCCCCGGTCACTGCCCACTGGCAGAGTCTGCACCTGACCTTTGACGCTGTGTACAGCGGCTTTATGGGGTCCCGGAGGCAGATAGAACTGACAGCGGCCTTTCTTCAGGCCTTTCGGGACGGGCGGTGCTTGGCGGTGGTGGACCCAGTGATGGGGGACCACGGGAAAGCCTACCGCACCTACACCACGGAGATGTGCCGGGCTATGGCCAAACTGGCCCAGCAGGCGGACGTCATTACCCCCAACCGCACAGAGGCGGCGCTGCTGCTGGACGTACCCTACGGGGAACTACGCCTGGAGGATGCAGCGGACTGCCGCCGGTGGGCCCGGGCGCTGAGCCTGAACGGACAGCGCAGCGTGGTGCTCACCGGGGCGGAGCCGGCGGTCGGCGTGGTGGGGGCGGCCTGCTACGACCGGGAAACCGGCATGTCGGAATTGGTCACGGCCCGGCGAATAGAGGGGCAGTACCACGGCACCGGAGACCTGTTTGCCAGCGTACTGACCGGGGCGCTGGTAAGGGGACGGCGTCTGGCGGAGGCGGCCCGACAGGCGGCCGGCTTTGTCAGCCTCTGCGCCCAGCGCACGCTGCAGGCGGGCATCCCCCCTCGGGAAGGGGTGGAGTTTGAGCCTCTGCTGTGGCAGCTGGGCAAATAACATACAGGGAGGGCGTGCCGCCGCGGCAGCACGCCCTCCCTGCGTCAACCGGCCTAGCGCAGTTCCAGCGCCACGCCGGTGAGAATGCTGTCCTCCCCCGGACGATACGTGATGGTAATCTGATCCCCCTCACTGAGGATCACCGCCAGGGGCTGCTCCACAGCGCTGACGGAGTAGAATACCTCCTCTCCGATGAGGCGGATAAAGTAATAGCTGTTGCCATCCAGCACAGCCGAGCGGATTTCCGCAACGGTGCCCTGGGCGGACTCCGTGCCGGTGAGGTTGGCGTCCCCGGAGATGACCCCGTGCTGGGCCAGCATGTCCAGATAGTTCTGCTCACACTCCGCCACGGTGTCGCCGGTGGCCACAATCTGATACTGCTGGACGTTGACCATGGCGTATTTCTTCACCAGCTGGGCCGCGTCCTTCATGGCCATAAAGTAGGTGGGCTGGCCGCCGATATTCAGCAGCAGGGGGAAGGTGGCGGTGTAACGGAGGTTTTGCAGCTCGCCATTGGCGCTGTCCATAGCGGAGTACTCCGTGGCGCCGGCGCTGGAGTAGAACTTCGTCTCCTTGGTGCGCTGGTTGGTGAGGATAAAGCCGATGTTGGACTGGTCGCCGCCGGTGGAGGTGACGCCGGTGTAGACGTACACATCGTCCCCCATGGCGATGTAGTTATACCCATCGGTTGTAACCGTCACATCCTTTTGGCCGAAGATGGAGTTGAAAAAGCCGTTGTGGTACATGCCGTAGTAGTCATACTGCTGGATAATGAGTTCGGCGGAGTAAAGGTTATCCACCCAGGGGGGGACCTCTTCACAGTACTCACTCTCCCCGGTGATGGCGTTGACCAGGACGGCTCCCCGCACGTCGGTGCCGCCGAAGAGTCCGATGGTCTTGACCACCCGTGGGCAGATCCAATAGGGTGTGCCCTCCTCGTCCACCTCCATCACCGGCTGATCAAACATGTAGGTGGGGTAGCTGAAGCGCAGGTGCCGGTACAGGTTTCGGCCAAAGTGCTCGGCCGTGGTATACTTGACGCCCTCCTCCAGCCGCTTCAGTTCCACCTTCTGTGTCACCATGTCGATGACCAGGTAGGCGGGCAGGCCCTCCGAGCGGTTGGTGAACCACTTGATGAGGTCCGCGTACATCAGAGACGCCACCCGCACAGGCCGGCCCTTGTAGTTGATCTGGGTGTAGTCGTCCATCACCTCGAACTGGCTGACCATGTCGCTGAGTTCGCCCAGCTTCCGGTCCCCCAGCCGCTCGGCGGACGCACGGTCCAGCATGGGGATCTGGTCGAAGGATATCTCGTCCACCTCGGCGGCAAAGTCGCCGGTCTCAATGGGCAGCAGCGCGGCGTAGTCCGAGGCCCGGAAGAGGACGCTGCCCACAACACTGCCCACAACAGCCACCACCAGCAGGGCCAGGGCCAGGAAGAAGGGAATGGCGCACTGCTTTTTTAAAAATTTGAAGTAGTTTTTCACACCCTGGGCCTGGAAGCCGGAGGTAAGCAGGGCACAGCCGCAGTAGACCACGCACAGCAGCAGCACAAAAGCATAGAAGTCCGGCGCCTGCAGGTTAATGGCCGGCAGTTCGATATAGAAGTAGACCAGGCCCACCACCAGTGTGACAGCCAGATTGATGAGCACCCGGGTGATCGGGGTGCCGATGGCCTTGCGGGGCTTGGAGGGACGGGGCGGCCGCTGGGAGGGGGCGCCGCTGGAAAAGCCCTCCCACTGGAAGCCGCCAGAGTCAGTTCCGGAAAATCCCATAGTTGTTCTCCTTTCATCATGCGGGACGGATGTACACAGGCAGCGGAGCCGCCCGGGTCGGTTTGACAGGTGGCAGGGCGGCAGCCAGGCCGCCCTGCTTATTCCTTTATTCTACTCTGTTTTCCGCACAATAGCAAGGCCGTTTTCTCCGGTGGTCAGAATCAGGCGGTCCCCGGGGCGGTAGCGGCCCTGGAGCACCCCCTCGGACACCGGGTCCTCCACCTGGGCACGGATCAGCCGGCGCAGAGGCCGGGCCCCATAGGTGGGATCATAGCCCTGCCGGGCCAGGCGCGCAAGGGCCTCCTCCTCCACCTCCAGTTCCAGTTCCAGCTGCTTCATCCGGGCCGCTGTGGCCTGGAGCATCCGGCGGGCAATCTCCCCCAGATCCCCCTCCGTCAGGCGGCGGAAGATGACGGTCTCGTCCACCCGGTTGAGAAACTCCGGCCGGAAGGTACGGCGCAGTTCCTCCGTAACGGCCCGGCGGACCCGGTCCTGGCTGGCCGCCTCGCCCTCCAGGGCGCCGCTGGAAAAGCCCAGGGCCGCCCGGCCATCGGTCAGGTGCTGGGCCCCCACGTTGCTTGTCATGACCACCACGGTGTTTTTAAAGTCCACCCGCCGGCCATGGCTGTCGGTCAGGCGCCCATCCTCCATGATCTGCAGCAGCAGGTTCCACACATCCGGGTGGGCCTTTTCAATCTCATCAAAGAGCACCACGGCGTAGGGCCGCCGCCGGACCTTTTCCGTCAGCTGGCCCCCGTCCTCATGGCCCTCGTAGCCCGGCGGGGAGCCCACCAGGCGGCTGGCAGTGTGGCGTTCGGCGTATTCGGACATATCGATGCGGATCATCGCCTCCTCCTGGCCAAAGAGGGCCTCCGCCAGAGCCCGGCACAGTTCCGTCTTGCCCACGCCGGTGGGGCCCAGCAGCAGGAAGCTGCCAATGGGCCGGCCCGGCTCCTTCAGCCCCACCCGGCTGCGGCGGATTGCCCGGGCCACACAGGAGAGGGCCTCCCCCTGGCCTACCACCCGCCGCTCCAGTTCCTCCTCCAGCCGCATCAGCCGCTGCTGCTCATCCTCGGTGATCCGCTGGACGGGGATGCCCGTCCACTCCGCCGCCACCGCGGCCACATCCTCCCCGGTGACGGCCACCAGGTCGTCCACCAGGCCCCGGCGCCACCGCTCCCGCTCCTCCGCCAGCTGCTGGGTGAAATTTTCCTCCACGTCCCGCAGCCGGGCGGCCCGCTCAAAATCCTCCCCGGCCACAGCCTCCGCCTTCTCCCGCCGGGCCTGCTCCATCCGCTCTTCCAGGTGCTTCAGATCCGGCGTGCGGGTTTCGCAGTCCATCCGCACCCGGGAGCAGGCCTCGTCCATCAGGTCGATGGCCTTGTCCGGCAAAAACCGGTCCGGCACATAGCGCAGGCTCAGATCCACCGCGGCGCGGATGGCCTCGTCGGTGATGCTCAGCTTATGGTGGGCCTCGTACTTGTCCCGGAGGCCCTGGAGAATTTCCACCGCCACCTCCGGAGGGGGCTCCGCCACCTGGACCGGCTGAAACCGCCGCTCCAGGGCGGCGTCCTTTTCAATATAGCGGCGGTACTCGTCCAGCGTGGTGGCGCCAATCACCCGAATTTCCGAGCGGCCCAGGGCGGGCTTCATAATGTTGGCGGCGTCCACCGCCCCCTCGGCACTGCCGGCTCCCACGATGGTGTGCAGTTCGTCTATGAAGAGAATCACGTTTCCCATGCGCCGCACCTCCGCCAGGGCGTTTTTTACCCGCTCCTCAAACTCCCCCCGGTACTTGGTGCCTGCCAGCATGGCGGACAGGTCGATGGATAAAATGTTCAGCCCCCGCAGTTCCTCCGGCACATCTCCCAGGACAATCCGCTGGG
>USMP01000109.1 GCA_900555795.1 uncultured Eubacteriales bacterium | reverse complement strand
CCGCTGGCGGTAGCCCAGGCAGGCGGTACTGAGTGCCATGGCCAGCAGCAGCAGGACATTGCGCACATAGCCGCTCCACTCCGCCATGGGCAGCAGGCTGTGGAGAAAGCCAGTTCGGTAGAAGGCCAGCAGTTCCGTCTGACGGCTGACAAAATCCGGCGCAACCGCCTGCCGGTACAGGGCGCAGCAGCCAAGGGCCGCCGCCAGCTGCACGCCCCACAGGGCCAGCAGGCACACAGCATTGCACCCGGCAAACCAGAGGGTAGCTGCCTCCTCCCGGACCCGCAGCCGTCTGAGGGTATAGCCAAACCGGCTGCCCTGCAATTCACAGCCACTGAGGCCCAGCAGCGCGCACAGCGCCAGAAACGTCCCGGCAGCCACCAGAGGCACATGGGCCTGACCCAGCACCTGCTCCAGCGCCGGTGGAATCCCTTCGCCCACAGAGCCCAGCGCCCACCAAAAGAGGGCCGTCTCCCCCAGGGCCGTGACCGTCAGGAGCAGCGCCGCCCAGCCCACCGTGTGTCTGGCCGCCAGCGCCAGTACAGAACTATGCCGTCTCATCCCTTTTCCTCCTCCATCGACCACATCCGGTCCACCAGTTCCAGGGCCTCCCTCCGGCTCAGCCCCATCTGCCGCATAGCGGCCACACCGCGCCCGGCCTCCCGCTCCAGCAGCTGCCGCCGCACCGCCTCCACCTGCCCCGGGGAGGCGGAAATATAACTCTTTGCCCCCGGATGGGACTGCAGCAGCCCCTCCTCCTCCAGCATGCGGTACGCCTTCTGGATGGTGTTGGGGTTTACCCCCAGCAGGGACGACAGCACCCGGCGGGAGGGCATCTCCTCCCCATCCCGGACGGCGCCTGCCACGATGCCCCGCTTGACATAGCAGATAATCTGGCTGTAGATGGGGCTGTCGCCCTCCATGGTGAAGCTGCCGAAGGAGACCATCTCCTCACCGCCTTTCTGGTGAAACCGTATCAGTCGAGTCATACAGTTTATCTGTATTATACGAGTAATACGGTTCGCTGTCAATAGGCAATTGGTCCCGGCTCTCTCTGGCCATAGCCGCCGCCGGCTCCGGACAAAAAGCCAGCCCCGCAACCGTCCAACGCGATTGCGGGGCTACTCCTTCGATTCAATTGTCGTCAATATCCGGTTTCTTCCTTCCTAGGTTCCCTTGCCTGAGAAATCACTGCTGCTCGTACGTGTTACCAATATCAATCCAGAGCCGATGCTCTATCCTCGGATGCATGCATCCACGCGGTTCGTGCGGTTCAGAGATCGCTCGCCAGGGGAAACTGAATTTTTTGATCCGCCGGTGCAAGAAGCTGCTCACTGCGGATCAGCCTTACTTGTACATGGGACCGTACCTCCTTGCTTTGTATGGTTAAAATATACTATATATTTTCATTTTTGTCAAGATCATTTATAAATATTTACCAACATTATTGCAGAAGAGGCCCGGCAAAGCCAAGCACCCTTTGCTTTTCCTCCAACAGCCCTGTTGCTGACCGACTACAACCCCATAGGAGTAATCCTCACTGCCACCTGTTTTTGGTGTAGGCGGCATAACACGCAGGCCCAGCTTTTCCTATGCAATCTCCATTGTCACCATTCTGATGATGATGACCTCCTCCCTGCACGGCATACAGCCCGCCACCTCTGCCGCGGTCGGCGCCTTCCTTATGGTTCTCTGCGGCGTTCTTAATCATAAGGAGGCCGTCCAGTCTGTCGCCTGGGACCCCCTCTTCATGTTTGCCGGAATCATCCCGTTGGCGACAGCTTTGACCAAAACCGGTGCCAGCGACGTTGGGGCAGAAGCCATCCAGCACCTCTTGGGCGGCACTACAAATCCCTGGATTATCAACATTGCCTTCGGAATCGTTATATACGTCATGACCCAGTTCCTCTCCAATTCCGCCATGATCAACGTCTTTACACCGCTGGCTCTCATGATTACCACCAGGCTGGGAATGAATCCGGTTGGAATCATGGGCCTGATGTGGGTGGCCGGGTGCTCCTCCTTTGTCACACCGATGGCCACGCCAGGCATTCCCCTGGCCATGCAGGCTGGCGGATACGACTTCAAGGATGTGGTAAAAACGGGATTTCTCCCCACGCTGCTCTCTCTAACCGCAGGCATTATCTGGTGCACACTTGTATTCCCTGTCTATTGATTGCCCTTTTCCCCGATGGGAGGGGCACCCGCAGCCGGGTGCCTCTCCCATCTGTCTCAACCGGGCGTTTCTCCCCGCCCTTGACTTTTCCGGGCGCTCCCCTTATAATGGGGGCAGCGCGACAGGAAGGAGGAACTGCCTATGATCCCAATCGATACGGAGCGGCTGCGGATCCGCCGGTTTCGCCCTGATGATTTGGAGGCCCTCTTTCAGCTTTTATCAGACGAGGCCGTGATGCGCTACATTGAGCCGCCCTATTCCCGTCAGGCCGCGGCGGAATTTCTCGCAGCCGCCGGGTTGTGTGAGCCGCCCCTTGTGTACGCGGTGGACCAGCGCGGGGGCGGTTTTGTCGGATACGTCATCTACCACTCCTATGGCGAGGACGAGATGGAGATTGGCTGGATTCTGCGGGCGGACAAATGGCGCCGGGGCTACGGAGACGAACTGACAAAAGCCCTGATCCGGGATGCAGCGGGCAAGGCGCGGCGCCTGGTCATTGAGTGCGCCCCCCAGCAGACGGCCACCAGGAAGCTGGCGCTGCGCAACGGCTTTGTTTACTGCGGCAGCAGGGACGGCTGCGATCTATATAAGCGTCCCACCGTGGACGGGGCGGGGACGCCAGGGCTGTGATCCCCCAACCCGTGGGCGGCGGCCTCATTGCATGCAAAAAAGCGGATGGAACTCCCTCACGGGAAATTCCATCCGGCTTTTTTGCTTCCTCTCCGTGGACAGCGGCTCCCGGAGCCCCGTCAGCGGGCGAAAATAATCCGCTCCCGGTTGAACATGGCCGCCAGCAGCGCCACACCCGCCAGGGTGTACACCCCATTGCTTGCCAGCGTCAGCGCCACGCCCAGCGGCACCGCGCTGAAGGAAAATACGCCGATCATGCATTGGACGCTGTTGTACAGCGGCAGCAGATACACCGGCAGATTCTGCTGGGCGCCGCCCCCGAACATGGCCGTAATCCCCAGCACCATCACCACAATCATCACCGGCATGGCATAGGTCTGGGCCTCCTTGACGGTTTTCGCAAAGGCGGAGAGGATGGAGATCAGCGTCACCAGCAGCAGGACCGTGGATAAAATCACCGCCGCAAGCAGCAGATAGTCCCGAACCCCGTATATGGACGCGGACATCTCCTCCGAGGCTGCCCCCATCAGCTTGGGCAGGGCCAGAATGGTCCCCACGGTGCTGGAGGCCCCGGAGAGCAGAGCGATCACCGCCAGGGCCAGGATCTTCCCCACCGCGATGTCCCCCCGACGGATGGGGGTAATCAGCATGGTGGCGATGGTTCCCCGCTCCTTCTCCCCCGCGATGGACTCCGGAGCCACGGAGGAGCAGCCGGAGTAGAGGAAAATCATCAGCAACAGCGGCAGCATGGAGGCAAAGTAGGATCCCGCCGCATCCTCCCGGGTGGCCAGATCGTAGCCCTGGCCGCCGGCATTTACATCAAACTTATTGGCCAGCCGGGCCTCATAGCCGTCCAGCAGGGATGTCACCGCCATGTAGGCGGCCTGGGAATGGGTGGAGGCGGAGTTGTAGTACACCGCCACACAGGGCGCCTGATCCCCGGAACCGGGGGCGTAGGCCGATACAGCGCTGTCAAAGTCCGCCGGAAATACCAGCAGCAGATCCAACTCCTGGTCAGCCACGGCCTGACGGGCCTCCGCCTCGCCGCCGGAAAGTGACTCCAGCCCGATGCCGGCCTCCTCCGCCGCAGCCGCGACGGAGCCGGGCAGGCATACCGCCTGGATGGAGGGGACGTAGTCCTCATCCACGCCGTACATGCTCGACATGGCGGTCCCCATAAAGCTGTACATCACATAGATCAGAACGCCCGGCAGCAGAATGCTGACCACCATGCGCCTGTCACTGAAAAAGCGGTCCAGTTCCTTTTTCATGATCGTCAGAATACTGTTTTTCATTCCGCCTAACCCGCCGCTTCCTGATAGATTTCGAAGAACCGGTCCTCCAGGCTCATGCCGCCCTTCACCCGCTCCAGCGTGTCGCACACAGCCATCCGCCCATCAATCAGCACGCCCACCCGGCTGCAAAGTTTCTCAATAAGGCTGAAAATATGGGTGGAAACGAGGATCGTCTTGCCCTGGTCCCGCAGTTCCCGGAGAAAGTCCGTCACCACCTTGGCGGTGAGCACATCCAGGCCGTTGGTGGGCTCGTCAAAGATGATGATATTGGGGTCGTGTACGATCGATACGACCAGGGATACCTTCTGCCGCATACCCGTGGAAAGATTCGCCACCTTTACCTCCGCGAAGCGGTCGATGCCAAAGCGGTGAAAAGCCTCCTCCCGCCGCCGGTCCCGGACAGCCGGCTCCACCCGGTGAAGGGCGGAGAAGAAGTCAAACAGGTAGTTGGGGGTAAAGCAGTCCTCCAGCTTCAGTTCGCTGGTGAGAAAGCCAATTTTGGCCCGGACCTGGTCCGGCTGATGTACCACGCTGACCCCGTCCAGCAGGGCGTCACCGCTGTCCGGACGGATGAGGGTGGACAGCATCCGCAGCGTGGTGGTTTTCCCGGCCCCATTGGGACCCAGCAGGCCGAAAATCTCCCCCTCATAGGCGGAAAAGCTGAGGTGATCCACCGCCACACGGACCTTCTCCCTGGTTCTTTCCAGTTTCTGCTGCTTGGAAGAGAGGCGGAAGGTCTTTGTCAGATCCCGCACCTCAATGATTTCTCTCATAGGCCGCTCCTTGTAACGCCGTACCCGCCGAAGCCGGCACAGCGTCTGTGTTAATATATCGTTTGACGATATATTATATATACCACAGGCAGGCGGTCCTGTCAACGGAATTTTTTAGCGCCCCAGTATGCAGCAAAAAATGCCAACCAGAAGTCTGGTTGGCATTTTCTCGTCTCCCGGCCGGCCCCGTCTCAAATTTCCCGTTTCCAGCGAGCATCCTGTATGGTCAGCGTCCGGTGCTTTTTCCGTCTGCCCAGCATGGCCTCCTTCACCGCCTTTCCCGTGGGGGTGGCGGCCAGGCCGCCCAGGGCGGTCTCCCGGAACTCCTCCGGCAGCCGGCGGCCCACATCGCCCATAGCGTCAATGACCTCATCCACCGGAATCCGGCTGGTGATCCCCGCCAGGGCCATATCCGCGGCGGCAATGGCGTTCATCGCCCCCACCACATTCCGCTTCACGCACGGCACCTCCACCAGACCCGCCACCGGGTCACACACCAGGCCCAGCAGGTTCTTCAGCGCCATGGCCACAGCGTGGCAAAGCTGCTCCGGCGTACCGCCCCGCAGCTGGACGAGTGCGGCGGCGGCCATGGCCGAGGCGCTGCCG
>USMP01000108.1 GCA_900555795.1 uncultured Eubacteriales bacterium | reverse complement strand
CGGTACGGCACTACCTGGCAGGCGGTGGAGCGGAATATCCGCTTTGTGGCGGCCCGGGCCTGGATGAAAAATCCCGAGTTGCTGTGTGAACTGACGGGAGGCGGTTTGACGGGCCAGCCCACCGCTGCCCAATTTCTGGCCATCCTGGCGCGAAACGTGGAGTAAGCCCGCCCTGGTGGCGTAATAAAAGGCCGCGCCGCGAAACGACAGTTTCGCGGCGCGGCTTGTTTGCCCAAGGAATCAGGCGGGATGCACATCCACAGGCGGGAGCCTCTTAAAAAGATGGCGTGGCCGCCTTTGAAAGGACCCCGGCCATATGCTATTTCTGGGGCCCTCTGCGCCTGCGGCGGCCATCGGCGAAGGCGGCCAGACGCCCGATAGGCCGGGGGTCGGAACTGATGCGCCGGGCGGCGGGCCTGGACGGAGCCGCAGGCGGTACAGGCGCCTCCGGCGCTGCCGCTGGGGTCCGGTGGGACGGCCCGGGCCGCTCCGCGGCTCGGGAATGCCGCATTTCCTCCCTGGGAAGCGGCTTAGCCGGCGGGGGCGCCGGACGACCGGGCCGCTCCGACCGGGGTGGCCTGGGGGGCCGCACGGCCTTTGGGGTGGCCTCGAGGATCTCCATGGGCCAGGGGTGGTGTTCCTCTACGGGGACGCGCTTGCCAATCAGCTTTTCGATGTCTTTCAGATAGGCAAGTTCGTCAAAGTTGCAGAAGCTGATGGCGATGCCGCTGCGTCCCGCCCGACCGGTGCGCCCAATGCGGTGGACGTAGGTCTCCGGGATATTGGGCAGGTCATAGTTTACCACACAGGCGAGATCGCTGACGTCAATCCCCCGGGCGGCGATATCCGTGGCCACCAGGACCCGGATCTGGCCGCTTTTAAAACTCTCCAGGGCCTTGACCCGGGCGTTCTGGCCCTTATTGCCATGGATAGCCATGGCGTGGATGCCCACCCGCTCCAATTCCTTCACCACCCGGTCAGCTCCGTGCTTGGTGGCGGTGAATACAAGCACCCTGTCCCAGTCGTTGCGGCGCAGAAGATCCTCCAGCAGGTACTTCTTGTTCCCTTTGTCCACCTTGTACAGCAGCTGCTCGATGGCGTCCACCGTGGAGGACTGGGGTGTCACCTCCACCCGCACGGGGTTGATCAGAATTTTCTTGGACAGCTCCGCAATCTCCTGGGGCATAGTGGCGGAGAAGAGCAGGGTCTGCCGCTGCTTCGGCAGCCGGTCAATGACCTTGCGCACGTCGTGAATGAAGCCCATGTCCAGCATCCGGTCCGCCTCGTCCAGCACAAAGGTCTCCACATGCTCCAGGTGAATGAACCCCTGGCCGCACAGATCATTGAGCCGCCCGGGGGTGGCCACCAGCACGTCCACCCCGGCCTGCAGGGCCTCCACCTGGGGTCCCTGCCCCACACCGCCGAAAATCACCGTGTTGCGGACAGGCAAATACTTGCCGTACTGATCAAAATTTTCTTTGATCTGGAGCGCCAACTCCCGTGTAGGGGTCAGAATCAGAGCCCGGATGGGCCGGTGGCTGCCGTTGACCCTGTCCTTCAGGCGCTGCAGAATAGGCATGGCGAAGGCGGCTGTCTTGCCGGTTCCGGTCTGGGCGCAACCGATAAGATCCCGCCCCTGCAGAACTGGCGGGATAGCCGCGGCCTGGATGGGAGAGGGCTGGACGTACCCCATCTCGTTGACTGCCCGCAGCAGGGCGGGCAGCAGTTGTAATTCCTGAAATGTCATAGTATTCCTTTTTTGATAAATTTCCTGGCCGCAGAGAGAGCGCCTCTCCCGGCCGACAGGGCAGATATTTCTATTATACACGATTTGCGGGGAAAAAGCAAATCCGGCGACCGCAAGTTCCTTTTCCGGCAAAATTCCCCTCTTCCGCAACAGAAAAGGCGCCCCCCAGGCGCGTAAACCACCCGGGAGACGCCCCTCTGGAAGAGGCTAACCCTGCAGGCCCCTGGCCTGCCGGTCCATGTCCTCCACGACGATGTCGTAAATTTCTCCCAGTCCGGCGCAATAAGCCAGCACCGCCCAGGGCTCATTGGTGTGGAAGTGGATTTTGATGAGATCCTCGTCCCCCACCGCCAGCAGACAGTCCCCCCGAAGGTTCTGGGTGAAGTAGGACCGGATGGCATCCTCGTCCAGGCCGTGGCCCTCAATCAGCAGCTGTGTGTCGTACTTAAATGGCAGCATACGGCGCTCCTCTCCTCTGTTGGCTCAATAGGCCAGACGCTCCGCCGTCCAGTCCTGAATGACGGAGAGATAATCCGCACAGACAGACCGGGCCAGGCTGGTATCCAGATTTCGATAATTCCCGCACTCAACGGCGCTTCCGCCGGGCATGGGGCCGTCCCACGCAACTCCGGCGGCCAGGGCGGACTTCACCGCCTCCACCGCCTGGCTGTCGGTGAGCCGGCGGCTGTCAAAGAGAAAATAGAAGCCGGTTTGGCAGCCCATGGGGCCAAAGTAGACGACGGCATCCCCGGCGCTGCCGCGCAGCACCGTGGCCAGGATGTGCTCTACGGAGTGCATCTCGGCGTTAGTCAGCAGGTTGCCGGTGTTGGGCTTTTTCAGCCGCAGGTCAAAGGTGGTGATATCTCCATCCCGGCGGGACAGGTACAGCCCCGGCTCCAGCTTGTTGTGATCCACCTGAAAACTGGCAATGCGTTCCATTGTTATGATTCCTCCTGTGCTCCGCCGGAAAAAGCGCTGTCCCGCAGGCAGCGGGCGGCGGGCAGCACCACGGCGTTCAGCTTGTCCATGGCTTCGCCGAAGTTGAAGTACTCCGACACATTGTCCGCCTGGCACAGCCGGTCGGACACGGATTTCAGGGCAGAAAAGGGGACGCCGTTTCGCAGGCATACCTGCGCGATGGCGCCGCCCTCCATCTCGCACAGGGTGGGGGCGAAGGTCTCCGCCACCCAGTCTGCCCGCTTTCCCCGGGTCATAAACACCTCGCCGGTGGCCACCTTTCCCCGCAGGAAGGGGATGCCCAGGCCGGTGAGACAGCGGGAGAGGGGCTCCACGCCGTCGGTGGGAAAGTCCACCCGGCCCACCGTGGACACAAAGCCCGCCGGGTCGCCGGCGGCGGTGGTGTCCACGTCATGCTGGATGAAGCAGTCCGCCAGCACCACCGTGCCGATGGGCAGATCCAGAAAGCTGCCCGCCACCCCGGCGTTGAGAATCCAGTCCGGCCGGAAGCGGTCAATAAACAGCTGGGCGCTCATGGCGGCGTTCACCTTCCCCACCCCGCCGATATAGGCCAGAATCCCCGGCTCAATCTGGTAGACGGCCATCCCTGCCGCCGTCTCCAAAAGCTTGGCGCCGGCCCGGGCCAGAAGCCCCTTGATTTCGTCCGTCATGGCATAGGCAAGTCCAATGGTCATAGCGTTCCCTCCCTGGTGCGTTTTCCCCAGTATACCACAGTCCCGCCGGTTGGTAAAGCGGAAATGCAACGGAATATTATTATTGAAAAACGATAAAAATATATTGACAAACAGAAAACATACTGGTAGGATAGGGGCAAGAATACAGGAGGAGGGTTCACCATGGCACGAGTGGGACTGGTACGGACGCTGAAGGGGGTCATTGTGTTTCTGGCGGTGCTGGCGGCGGTTTTCTACGGCGTGCTTTTTCCGGAGGTAATCGGGGAATTTGGGGAGAGGGAGTTTGCCTGGCTGGTGACGCCCGCCACGGTGGCGTTGGAACTGAGCGTCATCCCCATTGCCGCCGCTCTGGTGCTGTTCTGGCAGATCTGTACGGAAATCGGGAGGGACCGTTCCTTCTGTCACAAAAACGCCCGCAGGCTCACCGGCATCGGCTTCTGCGCTCTGGCTGACACCGCCTACTGCGTGGTGGGCACTGTAACCATCTTTGCCATCACCGGCGGTCACCCGGGTGTGGCGCTGCTGTCCATGGCGGCGGTGGTGTGTGGGCTGGCCATCGCCCTGGCGGCTTTTCTGCTGAGCCACCTGGTGCTGAAGGCGGCGGATCTGAAGGCGGAAAATGATTTGACGATCTGAGAGGGGAGGAGAACCCGGTGCCCATTGTGGTGAATTTGGATGTGATGCTGGCAAAGCGGAAGATGTCGCTGAGCCAGCTGTCGGAGCAGGTGGATGTGACCATTGCCAACCTGTCGGTATTGAAGACCAACAAGGCCAAGGCGGTGCGCTTCTCTACTCTGGAGGCCATCTGCCGTGCTTTGGACTGCCAGCCGGGGGACATTTTGGCCTATGTGGAGGAGGAGCCGTGAGAGGGGCGCTGGGAAGAGTGATCGTGCTGGCGGCGCTGGTACTGCTGCTTCCCGGCTGCGGCCTGGGCAACTTTCTCCCGGCCTGGCAGTTCTATCGTAACCAGGCCGCCTTTCGCCAGGCGGCGGCAGCTATACTGACTGGGGAGGACTGTGAACGCCCCGCCGGTGTGCTGGCGGTGGATGTATGGCACAGACAGGGAAAAAGCGGTGCGGAAATAGTGGATTTTTCCCTGTGTGGCTGGGGGCTGGGACCCGCTACCAGCTACTGGGGCATCTATACCACCACGGACGGCGGTCCCGCCGGTTTCCAGGGAGCCTCCATGTCCCTGCGGGAGGAGGAGGGGGGCTGGGCCTGGCGGGAGGAGGACGGCGACAATGCCTACGTTACGGTGCAGGTGGCTCCGGGGTGGTACTGCTACCGAATGGATTTTTAGCCCCAGCCTCAGGCGGGAAAGAGAACCGCCGCCCGCATAAAAGCCGCCCCCGCCTTCTTGGGCGGGGGCGGCCTCGTCTGAGGAAAAAGAGATGTTTCACAAGCCCTGGTCAGCGGGGCTCCAGCGCGCTGTGGAGCCGGTCTGTAATGGCGCCCTGAAACAGAGGGGTGGAGTGGCCGTGGAGGGTTTCCAGGCCGCCGGCGGCCATACGGGGGTCGATCTGCCCGGACAGGAACAGGTCCATATCCAGAATAAATTTCACCTCCGTGTCCGGCGGGGCGTTGGGGATATTCTTTTTTACCAGGCCGGGGCCGGCGTGAATCTTGGCCCGGCAGGTGCTATCCAGCGCCAACTCAACGTCCACAGAGCACTTCTGGGTTCTGCTCTCCTCCACATCCTCCTCCGCCAAAATGCCCAGATAGGGCCTGGCGATCAGATCCCGCCAGGGTTCGCCCTCCAACTCCAGGGCCTTTCGGGAAAAGATGTTCATATACCGCAGCCCGATGCGCTCAAAAAAGGCGGGCTGGTAGATGCGGATGAACTGGGCCAGGGGCAGGTCGAAGTGCTGGCCGAAACTCTCCCAGCCGGGGTAGGCCACTGTGGACAGCGAGATGAACGCGTTGGTGAGGTTCAGCTTCCACCTTCCGTCGGCGGAAATAAAATTGTAATTGGTGATGGGGGCGGGCGTCTCCAGCTGCGGGGCGGCAGTTCCCAGCCCCGTAATCTTGGGGGCGGGCTGTTCCCGCTTGGCGGCGTAGCGGGGGAACATGGAGCGGATGGCATCCTGAAAATCCACCGGTTCCTTTGTCCCGATGG